>JAEZKN010000144.1 GCA_023415395.1 Actinomycetes bacterium | reverse complement strand
GGTCGCGCCTGGGCCGGCCGCGGATGATGCCCGTCGTCGCCCGCCCGGGCGAGCTCGGCGCCCTCACGCTCGACGGGTGCCTGGAGGACTACCTCGCGATCGCCGGCCCGCCCTGGCGCAACGAGGTCGACGCCGCCGTCGGCCTCGAGCTGGGCAACCACCGCCCCGGCAAGCAGGCCAAGCACGTCCGCGCCCCGCTGCTGGTGCAGATCGCCGACCTCGACCGCAGCGCCCCGCCGCACGCCGCCGCCAAGGCCGCGTTCGCCGGCCGCGCCCAGGTCCGGCACTACCCCTGCGACCACTTCGACGTGTGGCCGGGCAAGGAGTGGCACGAGCCCGCCGTCCGCCACCAGGTGATGTTCCTGCGCCACGTGCTCTGACGTCGCGCCCGCTATTGACGGCTTTTCAATAGCGGGCGTACGGTCGCGAGGGTGACGACCCTCGACGACGTCGACCAGCTCACGACCCAGCGCTTCCGGCGGATGAGCCCGGGCAACCAGGAGCGGCTGCCGCCCGTGGACCGCTCCGGCCTCCCGCCGGGCCCGCGCTGGCCGGTGCTCCTGCAGACCGCGGGACTGCTGCGCTTCCGCCACCGCTTCCACCCCTACCTGCGGCGCAGGCACGGCGACGTCTTCACCGTGCGCCTCGCGCCGGGTGGCCGGCCGCTGGTCTTCTTCACCCGGCCCGAGCACGCCAAGGAGATCTTCGCCGGGGACCCGGAGGTCTTCCACGCCGGCAAGGCCAACGGCATCCTCGGGCCGATCATGGGCGAGCACTCGCTGCTGCTCCAGGACGGCGCCGAGCACAAGCGGGCCCGCAAGCTGCTGATGCCGGCCTTCAACGGCCACGCGCTGCGCGAGTACCAGGCGCTCGTCACCGAGGTCGCCCGGGCCGAGGTCGCGACCTGGCGCCCCGGGGAGGAGTTCCGCGCCCTGGACCGGATGAACGCGCTCACCCTCGAGGTGATCCTCCGGGTGGTCTTCGGCGTCACCGACGAGGACCGGCTGGCCCGGCTGCGTCCCCGCGTCAACGACACGGTCAACATCAGCCCGGCGATCCTGCTCGGCTGGGGCTACCCCTGGCTGCAGAGGTACGGCCCGTGGAAGCGGACGGTCGACAACCAGCGCGAGCTCGACCTGCTGATGTACGCCGAGATCCGCGAGCGCCGGTCGGCGCCGGACCTGGCCGAGCGCACCGACGTCCTCTCGAGGCTGATCGTGCAGGGCGAGGACGGGGACGGTCCGCACGAGCGGCTCAGCGACACCGAGCTGCGCGACCAGCTCGTCACGCTGCTGCTCGCCGGCCACGAGACCACCGCGAGCGCGCTGGCCTGGGCGCTCCACGAGGCCGGCCGCGACCCCGAGCTGCACGCCCGCTGCCGGCAGGCCGCGCTCGAGGGGGACGACGACTACCTCGACGCCGTGCTCAAGGAGTCGATGCGGCTGCACCCGATCATCCCGATGGTCGTGCGGACGCTCATGGAGCCGGCCACGATCGCGGGCTGGGACCTGCCGCGCGGCACCACCGTCGGGCCGTCGATCATCATCGCCCACGCGCGCGAGGACAACCACCCGGACCCGGAGGAGTTCCGGCCCGAGCGGTTCCTGGGGCAGAACCCGCCCGCCAACGCGTGGATCCCCTTCGGCGGTGGCGTGCGCCGCTGCATCGGGGCGGGCTTCGCGACGATGGAGGGCGTCGCCGTGCTGCGCGAGGTGTTCGCGGCGTACGACGTCACCGCGGTCGGCCCCGACGAGCCCAAGGTCCGCAACATCACGAGCGTCCCGCGGCGGGGCGCCCGGGTCCGGGTCACGGCGCCGCGCTGAGCCGGCTCAGTCCCCACATGTCGTGGAAGGCCTGCGGCGCCCCGTCCTGCTCGCGCGGCCACGAGGACGAGGCGGCGACCGGGCCGGCGGGCAGCGAGTAGGACCACCAGTAGCGCTGGTCCGGGCTCAGCAGCAGGGTGCTGTCGACGGCGCGGGTGAACCGGCCCCTGAACTTCCGCCCCTGGCTGGCGAAGAACGCCGTCACCTGCTTCTCGGTCGTGCCCGGCTTCAGCCGCACGACGTCCATGCGGGAGACCTGGGTGCCCTGGTTGACCACGCGCATCCAGCCGCCGGGCGTCATGGTGCGCGGCATCGTGATGGCGAGGGGGGTGTAGCTGACCGTGCCGGCGGCCTGCGGCGGCCGGGCCGGCGAGGCCGCGACCGCGAGCACCTCGAAGGGCACCGCGGTCCCGTGCGCGAGGTCCGCGACCTGGTAGGTGCCCGGGGCCAGGTCCACCGCGAAGAGCGCCGCGGAGCCGTCGGTGCGCCCGGACATGCCGCCGTGGAAGGTGGCGCCCTTGCGCAGCCGCCGGACCGCGCCGGCCTTCCCGGAGGCGGCTCGCCCGAAGTCGGCGAAGAGACGCTCCAGCGGGTAGCCGTCGTGCAGCCGGAGCATCGTCGCGCTCCCCGGCCCGGTCACGGAGAACGTCACGATCCCGGGCGCCGCCGAGGTGGCCGATGCGGTGAGCGAGACCTCGGTCGCGGTGACGTGCACGACCTGGTCCCCGGCCCGCTCCGGTGCCGGGTCCCCGGGGCCCGCGGGCGCCGCCGCCGGGACGGCGACGAGCCCGGCCAGGGCGAGGACGAGCACGACGACGAGGCGCACGGGCCCAGTGTCGTACGAAAAAGCCCTCGCCGTCGGCGTTCGCCCGGTGGGAGCATTCCCGCTCGTGATCGAACGCCTGCGCGCGCTGCGGATGGACACCACGCCGCTGCGCACCTCCCGTGACTTCCGGCTGCTCTTCCTCGCCGGCACGGTCTTCTACTTCGGCGCGATGATCACCTACGTCGCGGTGCCCTACCAGGTCTACCAGCTGACCGGCTCGAACCTCGCGGTCGGCGCGATCGGCCTCGTGGAGCTCGCGCCGATCATCGTGTTCGGCCTCTACGGCGGCGCCCTGGCCGACCACGTCGACCGGCGCCGGCTGCTGATCTGGTCGGGCGTCGCCCAGGCCGTCTTCACCGCGGTGCTGGCCGTGAACGCCTTCCGCGAGGACCCCGACGTCTGGGTGATCTTCGTCGTCGCCGTCGCGCTGGCCTCTGCGTCCGCGCTCCAGCGGCCCTCGCGCGAGGCGCTGCTGCCGCGCACGGTCACCCACGAGCAGCTGCCGGCGGCGAACGCGCTCGGCAGCTTCGGGATCCAGATGGGGCTGCTGGCCGGTCCGGCCGTCGGTGGCGTGTTGGTGGCCTACGTCGGGATCGGCTGGTGCTTCCTCCTCGACGTGATCGGCCTGGTGGTGGCCTCGGCCCTCTACCTGCGGATGCGGTCCTACCCGCACCGCGAGCAGACCACCCCGCCGAGCCTGGCCGGGATCAAGGAGGGCATGGTCTACGCGTTCCGCAGGCGGGACCTGCTCGGGACCTACTTCGTCGACATCGTCGCGATGATGTTCGCGGCGCCGGTGGTGCTCTTCCCGGCGCTGGTCGAGGAGGTCTTCGACCAGCCCCAGCTGCTCGGGATGCTCTACACGGCCGAGGTGGTCGGCGCGATGGTGGCGACCGCGCTGAGCGGCTGGACCGCGCGGGTCCACCACCACGGCCGGGCGATCGTGCTCTCCGCCGCGCTCTACGGCGCGATGATCGCCGTGGCCGGCCTGATGCCGTCGATCTGGCTGGTCGCGCTCTTCCTGGCGCTGGCCGGTGCGGCCGACATGATCTCGGGGATCTTCCGCTCCACGGTGTGGAGCCAGACCATCCCCGAGGCCATGCGCGGTCGCCTGGCCGGCATCGAGATGCTGTCCTACTCCTTCGGCCCGCTGTCCGGGCAGGTCCGCGCCGGCCTCACCGCGGACCTCTGGTCCGTGCGCGGCGCCATCACCTCGGGCGGCCTCGCGTGCGTCGCCGGGGTGGCGGTCACCGCCGCGATCCTGCGCGACTTCTGGTCCTACGACGCCCGCACCGACGAGCACGCGGTCGCCGAGCGCGAGGTGCGTCGCGCGGCCGGCGAGGCGTAGGCCCGCGCGGGAGACGGGTGCTCACTGGGTGTGTCCCATTTGGTTGGGACTGCGGTGGCGGGCCTCGACGGCACCGTAGGCGGAATGGCGTACCCAAGTGACCTGACAGACGAGCAGTGGGCGCTGCTGGAATCGGTGTTCAACACG
>JAEZKN010000107.1 GCA_023415395.1 Actinomycetes bacterium | reverse complement strand
GATGACCGACGTCGGCCTCAGCTGCGTGGTGCCGATCTCGGACCTCGCGGTGCACTGGGACCCCGAGCGGTCCCAGGAGATGTTCGACTTCATCAAGCAGGACAAGACCGCGGACATCCCCAAGTCGTTGTGCACCCCGACCGGCCTCCCCAAGAGCGTGACCGGATGATGGCCCCGTGACCTACGAGACCCTGACCTGGCACGTCGACCCCGACGGCATCGCGACCCTGACCCTGGACCGGCCCGACCAGCTGAACGCGTTCGACCTGACGATGGCCGGCGAGCTCGAGCAGGTCTTCCGCACCGACGCGTGGTCCGACGACGTCCGCGCCGTGGTCGTCACCGGCGCCGGCCGGGCCTTCTGCGCCGGCATGGACCTCAACGCCACCGGCAACGTCTTCGGGCTCGACGAGGAGCTGCGGCCCACGGTCGCCGACTTCCGCGCGCGGTACGACGAGGAGCCCTTCGCCAGCGGCGTCCGCGACACCGGCGGCAAGGTGACCCTCGCGATCCATGCGCTGCCGAAGCCGGTCATCGGCGCCATCAACGGCCCGGCCGTCGGGATCGGCGCGACCATGACCCTGGCCATGGACCTGCGCCTGGCCTCGACCACGGCGCGGATCGGCTTCGTCTTCGGCCGGCTCGGCATCGTGCCCGAGGCTGCCTCGAGCTGGTTCCTCCCGCGCATCGTGGGCATCCAGCAGGCGCTCGAGTGGGTCTACTCCGCCGACATCCTCGACGCGGACGCCGCGCTGGCCGGCCGGCTGGTGCGCAGCGTGCACGAGCCGGACGAGCTGCTGCCGGCGGCGTACGACCTGGCGCGGTCGTTCGTCGTGAACCGCTCCCCCGCAGCCCTCGGGCTGGCCAAGCGGCTGCTCTACCGCAACAGCGCGGCGGCGGAGCCGCTCGAGGCACACCTCTCGGACTCGCTGGCGATGTACTGGCAGTCGATCGGCGACGGCAAGGAGGGCGTCGCGGCGTTCCTCGAGAAGCGCACGCCGGAGTTCACCGGCCGCGCCTCGGACCTCCCCGACGTCTTCTGACCCGTCGTCCGGCGCCGGTCAGGCCGAGAGGCTCGGGCCCGCGTCCACCAGGCGCTCGCGCAGGCGGTCGAGGATGCGGTTCAGCAGCCGGGAGACCTGCATCTGGGTGACGCCGATGTCGGCGCCGATCTCGGCCTGGGTGGCGCCGCCGAAGAACCGCAGCTCGAGGATCCGGCGCTCGCGCGGGGTGAGCCCCCGCAGCACGGCGGCGAGGGTCACCCGCGCCTCGGCGGAGTCGAAGGCCGGGTCGAGGTCGCCGAGCCGGTCGCCCAGCGCGGACTCGCCCTCGGGCACGGGGGCGTCGAGCGAGGCGGGGGCGAAGCAGCCGTTCGCCGCGAGCGCGTCGAGGACGTGCTCGAGGTCGACGTCGAGGTGCCGAGCCAGGTCGGTCGGGCGGGGCGAGCGCCCGAGCTCCTGGGTGAGCTCGCCCTCGGCGGCGAGGATCCGCGTCTGCAGCTCCTGGATCGAGCGCGGCGGGCGCAGCGACCAGCCGTGGTCACGGAAGTGGCGGCGCAGCTCGCCCCGGATCGTCGGGACGGCGAAGGACAGGAAGTCGTGGCCGCGCTCGGGGTCGAACCCCTGGACCGCCTTGACGAGGCCGAGGTAGGCGACCTGGTCGAGGTCGTCGGTGGCGATCCCACGCCCCCGGTAGCGGCGGGCGCAGTCGACGGCGACGCCCATGTTGCGCTGGACGATCTCGTCCTGGAGCGCATGCCGACGCTCGGCGCTCGCGGTCGAGGCCTCGGCGAAGAGCCGCGCGGTGGCGGTGCGTCGGTCGTCCATCCCCCCTCCTCACGGTGTGGTCGGGGTCCGGTGCTTGCCTCTCACCTCCGACCATCGTGACGCTGGGGTCTAGACCACCGGCTCACCCCTGCGGGGGACTGCCCGAGCAGACGGGAGCAGCCGGGCGGCTCAGCGGCCGACGGCCCGCTCGAGCTCGGCCTTGGTCATCGACGAGCGGCCCTTGATGTTCTTGCGCTTGGCCTCCTCGTAGAGCTGGTCGCGCGTGCGACCGCCGGGACCGGAGTGCGACCGGAGCCCGCCGCGGCGGGAGGAGGAGATGTCGTCGGTCGAGGTGCGGCTGGCCTCCTTCGCCTCGCCGCTGCGCGCCCGCTCCTTGTTGACGGTGCGGGCCGCGATCTCCTCGGCCTCGTCCTCGCTGCGACCGCGCTCCTCGAGGCCGTCCTTGATGTGCTCGTACTGTCGCTCGCGCTTCTTGCTCCACTGCTGCTGAGGCATGGCCGTCAGTACCCGGGCAGCCCCGGCCCCATGTGGTCCGCGCTCAGAGCGTGCGGGCGAAGAGGTCCCGGAGGACCCGGAAGTGCCGCTCGGTCGCGGCCTCGTCGTACACCGAGGTGTCCGCCATCGTGTAGCCGTGGGCAGCGCCCTGGTAGACCTCGTTGAGGTGCGGGCGACCGGCAGCGGTGAGCGCCTCCTCGAGCGCCGCGACCTGCTCCAGCGGCATCGAGGCGTCCCGATCGGCATGGCCGAAGACGTACTCCGCGGTCGACGCCGCGATCACCAGGTGCGGGCTGTCGGCCCCGTCGGTCACCAGTCGGGCGCCGTGGAAGCCGCCCACCGCCGCGACCGCGCCGGGGAACTGCCCCGCGGTGCGCACGGCCAACCGCGCCCCCATGCAGTAGCCGACGACGCCGAGCGGACCCGGCCCGGCATGCTCGGTCAGGACACGCACCCAGGCCTCCGCGTCCGGGGTGGACAGGTCGGGGGTGAGGGCGCCGACCCGGTCCATCACGCCGGAGGCGAAGAACCGCTCGCGCTCCCCCGGCTCCCGTAGGTCCCTGGACGGCGCCAGGTCCGAGACCGAGCCGTCGCGGTAGAACACGTGCGGCGCCAGCACGACGTGTCCCCACGACGCGATCCGGTCGGCCATCTCCTCGATCCGCGGCCGCAGCCCGATGGCGTCGACGTAGAGCAGCACCCCGGGCTTCCCCCGCTCTCCGGCGAGGTACGCCGCAGCCGGACCGGCGGGTGCCGCGATCTCGATCATCTGGCTCATCCGACCGACGGTAGCGGTCCCGGGTGCGGACCGTGACGCCGGTCGGATCACCGCCCCCGGGCCCGGACGACGACCAGGCGCGCCGCCGCGGTGAGACCGTCGACCCTGACCGTCACGAGGTAGCGGCCCGGGTCCGTCGCCCGGCAACGCAGACCGTCGCACCGCCCGCTCCCCGCCTTCCCCGCGGCGGGCCCGATGGCCAGTCGCGCCCCGGTGAGCTGTCCGGCCGGGGTCCGGTTGCCGAACCGGTCGAACCCGCGC
Organism: Actinomycetes bacterium; assembly: GCA_023415395.1. GTDB lineage: Bacteria > Actinomycetota > Actinomycetes > Propionibacteriales > Nocardioidaceae > Nocardioides. The sequence goes on along the minus strand of JAEZKN010000107.1, from coordinate 479 downwards.
GGCGTGAACGCCTGCCAGGTCCCGACCGGCACCCGGGCTCGGCGCGGAGCCAGGACGATCCGGTCGAGTTCCGCGGCCACGACCCGCACCCGGACCGTGGCGCTGAGGTCGCCGGTCGTGACGGTCACCCGGTACTCGCCCGCCCGGGTGGCGCGGCAGCCCGACGCGGAGCAGCTCCCTCCGGCCGACATCACGTAGGCGACCGGGGCCGCGTCGGTGACCACGTTGCCGAACTCGTCGCGCACCTGGGCGGGGATCTGCACGCGGTCCCCCGCCCGCACCCGGGCCGACGGCTGGGTGAGCACGAGCTCGCGGGGCGCGCCGGGGACCACGTCGACGGTGGCGATGGCGGTCAGGTCACCCACGGCGGCCGTGACCGTGTGGGTCCCGGCCCGCGTCGCCGAGCACACCGCGCCCTCGCAGGTACCCCCACCCGACATCGAGTACGTCGCGGACTGGGCGCCCAGGCTGTTGCCGAA
>JAEZKN010000088.1 GCA_023415395.1 Actinomycetes bacterium | reverse complement strand
GTGACGGCGCCGGAGGGGTCGGTGAAGAAGTCGTTGCCCTTGTCGTCGACGACGATGAAGGCGGGGAAGTCCTCGACCTCGATCTTCCAGACCGCCTCCATGCCGAGCTCGGGGTACTCGATGACCTCCTGGCTCTTGATGCAGTCCTGGGCCAGGCGCGCGGCGGGGCCGCCGATCGAGCCGAGGTAGAAGCCCCCGTGGGTGCCGCAGGCCTCGGTGACCTGCTTGGAGCGGTTGCCCTTCGCGAGCATCACCATCGAGCCGCCGGCGGCCTGGAACTGCTCCACGTAGGAGTCCATCCGGCCGGCGGTGGTCGGGCCGAAGGAGCCCGACGCCATGCCCTCGGGCGTCTTGGCCGGTCCGGCGTAGTAGACCGGGTGGTTCTTGAGGTACGCCGGCATCTCCTCGCCCGCGTCCAGCCGCTCCTTGATCTTGGCGTGCGCGATGTCGCGCGCGACCACGAGGGGGCCCGTGAGCGAGAGCCGGGTCTTCACCGGGTACTGCGAGAGCTGCGCGAGGATCTCCGGCATCGGCCGGTTCAGGTCGACGGGGACGACCTCGCCGCCGGCGATGTCCTCGGCGACGCCCGCGTCGGGCATGTACTGCGCCGGGTCCATCTCGAGCTGCTCGAGGAAGACGCCGTCGGGGGTGATCTTGCCGAGCGCCTGCCGGTCGGCCGAGCACGAGACCGCGATCGCGACCGGGCAGGACGCGCCGTGGCGCGGCAGCCGGACCACGCGCACGTCGTGGCAGAAGTACTTGCCGCCGAACTGCGCGCCGATGCCGAAGGACTGCGTCAGCTCGAAGACCTGCTGCTCGAGCTCGAGGTCGCGGAAGCCGTGGGCCGACATCGAGCCCTCGGTCGGGAGGTTGTCGAGGTAGTGCGCCGAGGCGTACTTCGCGGTCTTGAGCGCGAACTCGGCCGACGTCCCGCCGATGACGACCGCCAGGTGGTACGGCGGGCACGCGGCCGTGCCGAGCGAGCGGATCTTCTCGTCCAGGAACTCCAGCATCCGCTGGGGGTTGAGGACGGCCTTGGTCTCCTGGAAGAGGAACGACTTGTTCGCCGAGCCGCCGCCCTTGGCCATGAAGAGGAACTTGTACTCCGGCCGGCCGGAGGTCTGCGGCGTCGAGTAGATCTCGATCTGCGCCGGCAGGTTGGTGCCGGTGTTCTTCTCCTCGTAGGTCGTCAGCGGCGCCAGCTGCGAGTAGCGGAGGTTGAGCCTGGTGTAGGCGTCGTAGACCCCGCGCGAGATCGCCTCGCCGTCGTCGGAGCCGGTCAGCACGCCCTCGGACTTCTTGCCCATGACGATCGCGGTGCCGGTGTCCTGGCACATCGGCAGCACGCCGCCCGCGGAGATGTTGACGTTCTTGAGCAGGTCGAGCGCGACGAAGCGGTCGTTGCCGGACGCCTCGGGGTCGTCGATGATCTTGCGCAGCTGGGCGAGGTGCGCCGGCCGCAGGTAGTGGCTGATGTCGTGCATCGCCTCGGCGGTCAGCCGCTGGATCGCCTCGGGGGAGACGCGCAGGAAGGTCTGCCCGTCGGCCTCGAACGTCGACACGCCCTCGGTCGTGATCAGCCGGTAGGGCGTCTCGTCCGCGCCGGTCGGGAGGAGGTCGGAGTACAGGAACTCGGGATCGCTCGCCACGAGCGTCGAGGATATCGGCCCGACTAGGGTGGGCCGCATGGAGGGACCGATCGAGCCAGACCCCAGCCAGCTGCGGATCTCCGACGCCGACCGGCACCAGGTCGCCGAGATCCTGCGCCAGGCCGCCGGCGAGGGGCGCCTGGAGATCGAGGAGCTGGACGAGCGGCTCGAGGCGACGTACGCCGCGCGCACCTATGCCGACCTGGTCCCGCTCACCCACGACCTGCCCGCGGTGCGCCCGGCCGGGATGCCGACCGGCGTCCCGGCGACGCGCTACGAGTCGTCCTGGGCGGTGATGACCGGGGTCGACCGCAAGGGCGTGTGGGAGGTCGGCCCCACGCACACCGCGTTGTCGGTGATGGGTGGCATCGACATCGACCTGCGCGAGGCGGTCTTCACCACCCGCGAGGTGGTGATCACCGCCAACACCCTCATGGGCGCCGTGGACGTCATCGTCAACGCCCACACCCGCGTGATCGTCGACGGGGTCGGGATCATGGGGGCCTTCGAGCAGGCGCGCGACAAGGTCGAGCCGCAGCTGACGCCGGACTCGCCGACGGTCCGGGTGCGGGGCGTGGCGATCATGGGCGCGGTCACGGTGGTCCGCAAGGGACCGCCGAAGGCGCGCCGGCGCCGCCTCGCGAGCGGGAGCTAGCCCGCCGCGGCCGGCTGCTCCGCGGCGTCCTCCATCGCGTGGGACGGGATCCGCCCCGCGTGCTCGTGGTCGACGGTGAGGTTCTCGCCGGTCTCGGGGTCGAAGAGGTGGATCTTGGTGCCGTCAACCCAGATCTCGGCCTCCTCGCCCTCCTGGATCCGGCTCGCGCCGTCGAGCGAGACGACCAGCTGGGTGTGCAGCGACTCGCCGTCCAGGTCGCGCTCGAGCTGGCGCAGCTGCTCCTCGACCTCCGGTGGCGCCTCGAAGGGGATGTAGGCGTAGGTCTCGTTGCCGAGCCACTCCACGACCTCCACCTTCGCGCGGAAGGTCGAGCCGGCCGTGTCGTGGTCCTTCACCGAGGCGTCCTCGAAGTGCTCGGGCCGGATGCCGGCCATCAGCAGGCCCTTGCCGTCGGCCTTGCGCGCCCGGTCCGCCGGCAGCTGGACCTCGCCGAAGGGGAGCTTGGCCGTCGTGCCCTCGACGGTGACGGGCAGGAAGTTCATCGGCGGTGAGCCGATGAAGCCCGCCACGAAGAGGTTGCCGGGGTTCTCGTAGAGCTCGCGCGGCGTGGCCAGCTGCTGGAGCACGCCGCGCTTGAGGACGGCGACCCGGTCGCCCAGCGTCATCGCCTCGGTCTGGTCGTGGGTGACGTAGACCGTCGTGATCCCCAGCCGCTTCTGCAGCCGGGAGATCTCGGTGCGCATCTGACCGCGCAGCTTGGCGTCGAGGTTCGACAGCGGCTCGTCGAAGAGGAAGGCGTCGGCCTCCCGCACGATCGCCCGGCCCATCGCCACTCGCTGGCGCTGGCCTCCGGAGAGGTTGCCCGGCTTGCGGTCGAGGTGCTCGTCGAGCTCCAGGGTCTTCGACGCGTCGCGCACCTTGCGGTCGACCTCGTCGTCGGGGGCCTTGGCCAGGCGCAGCGGGAAGGCGATGTTCTCGTAGACCGTCAGGTGCGGGTAGAGCGCGTAGTTCTGGAACACCATCGCCAGGTTGCGGTCGCGCGGCGCGAGGTCGTTGACCACCTTGCCGCCGATCACCATCTCGCCCGAGGTGATGTCCTCGAGGCCGACGATCATCCGCAGCAGCGTGGACTTCCCGCAGCCCGACGGCCCGACGAGGATCATGAACTCGCCGTCCTGGACGTCGATGCTGACGTCGTTCACCGCAGGGAACCCGTCGCCGTACTTCTTGACGATGTTCCTCATGTCGATCTCAGCCACAGGTCACCCCTTCACCGCGCCGGAGGTGAGGCCGGCGACGATCTTTCGCTGGAACAGCAGGACGATGATGATGATCGGGACGGTGACCACGACCGAGGCGGTGGCCAGCTGCCCGTACGGCGGGTTGAACGGGTCGGGTCCCACGAAGTAGGACATCTGCGCCGGGACCGTGCGTGAGGACGTCGTCGACGTCAGCGAGATCGCGAGGACGAACTCGTTCCAGGCGAAGAAGAAGGTCAGGATCGCGGCGGTGAAGACGCCCGGTGCCGCCAGCGGGACGATCACCTTGCGGAAGGCCTGCCAGGACGTGGCGCCGTCCACCTGGGCCGCCTGCTCCATCTCCCACGGGATCTCGCGGAAGAACGCCGACAGCGTCCAGATGGCCAGCGGCAGGGTGAAGCACATGTAGGGCATCATCAGCCCGGGCCAGGTGTAGACGAGCCCGAAGGACCGCCACATGACGAACACCGGGCCGACCAGGCCCACGACCGGGAACATCGCGATGGCCAGCGCGAGCGAGAGCACGAGCTTCTTGCCCTTGAACTCCAGGCGGGCGATCGCGTACGCCGCGAGCGTGGCGAAGATGACCGACAGCAGCGTCGAGATCAGCGCGATGCCGAAGGAGTTGCGCAGCGCGTCGAGGAAGTCGGGGTTGTCCAGGATGTCCCGGTAGTTCTGGAGGGTCGGGTCCTTGGGCAGGAACTGCGGGCTGCCCGCGGCCGTCTCGTCGGGGCCCTTGAAGGACAGCGACAGGATCCAGACGACCGGCAGGAGGCACCAGACGAGGACGAGCACGAAGCCCACCCAGGTCCCGACCTTCGTGCGGGTCTCGTTCGCGGCCATCAGCCCTCACCCCTCGCCTGCGCCAGGTCGACCTTGAACAGCTTGACGATGAGCCAGGCCAGCAGCAGCACGCTGAGGAACAGCAGCACCGAGAGCGCCGAGCCGAGGCCGAGCTGCATCTGCTCGATGACCTGGCGGTAGGTGAGGAACGACGAGGACTCGGTGTCCTGCGCTCCTCGGGTCATCACGAAGATGTTGTCGAAGATGCGGTAGGCGTCGAGCGCCCGGAAGAGCACCGCGACCATGATCGCGGCCCGCATGTTCGGGAGGATCACCTTCCACAGCCGCTGCCACCAGGTGGCGCCGTCGACCTTGGCGGCCTCGATCATGTCCTCGGACACCTGCGAGAGCCCGGCCAGGAGCAGCAGCGCCATGAACGGCGTCGTCTTCCAGATCTCCGAGACCATGATCGCGAACATCGCCGGCCAGTGGCTCCCGAACCAGTTGGTGTCCGCGCTGATCCACGGCAGCCACGCGAACCACGCGTTCACGAAGCCGTTGTTGAGGCTGAAGGCGAACTGCCAGGCGAAGGCCGAGACGACCGTGATGATGCCGTAGGGGATCAGGATCGAGGTCCGGATGGCCCCGCGGGCGAAGACGATGCGGTGCATCACCATCGCGAACGCGAAGCCGATCACGAGCTCGACCGCGACCGTGACGACCATGATGATCACGGTGTTCCAGGTGTCGCGCCAGAACAGCGAGTCGGTCAGGACCGTGACGTAGTTCGACAGCCCGACGAACTCCCGGTCGTCCGGGGTCGTCAGCCGGTAGCGGTAGAGGGAGAGGTAGAGCGCCTGGATCATCGGCCAGGCGGTGACCACGAGCATGACGATCACCGCGGGCAGGACCAGGCGCTGGCCCAGCCGGTTCTCGGCGCGCGAGCGGTCGCTCACGACCGCTTTCATCGGAGGCTTCGCCACGGTGCTCACAACAGCCTCTCTCCCTGCAGCACTTCCTCGATGAACTGCTGTGACTCCGCGGGCGTCTTCTCGGTCACGTCCGCCGGTGGGTGCCAGGTGCTCTGGATGCCGCCGGAGATGTCGCTCCAGTACGGCGTCACGGTGCGCGGGGCCGCGGCGTCGAGGCTCTCCTGGAAGAGGTCGAGCAGCTCCTGCGGGTAGATCTTCTTCAGCGCGGGGTACTCGTAGCCCTTCGCGCTGGCCGGCATGTTGCCGGTGAGCTCGGCGTTCACGCCCTGGTTCTCCGGGCTGGTGATGCACTCGATGGCTTCCATCGCCTCGTCGACGTTGTTCGAGTACGCCGAGACGCCGACCCCGATGCCGCCGTACGGCGGGCGCGACTCCTCGCCCTCGCGGGTCTGCGGGTAGCGGGCGAACCCGAGGTCCTTCTTGACCTCCGGCTGCGTGGAGTCGTAGTTGGTCCAGATGTAGGTCCAGTTGGTGAGGAACGCGCCCTGGGAGGAGCCGAACGTGCCGCCCGCCTGGCCCTCCTGGGCCACCGACAGGTCGGCCGGGGCGGCCGCCGAGCGCGCGAGCTTGCGGATCACGGCCGCCGCGTCGCGCCCGGCGTCGGAGTCGATCTCCAGCTTGAGGTCGACGCCCTTGTCGGTGTCCGTGGCGATCTCCCCGCCGGCGCCCGCGATCAGCGAGTTGATCCAGACGACGTAGCCCTCGTACTTGTTGGCCTGGACCGCGACCTTGCCGCCGTTGTCGGCCGCCGCGTCGATGATCTGGTCCCAGGTGACCGGCTTGCTCAAGTCCAGGTCGGTCTTCTCGACGAACGACTTGCGGTACCAGAGCACCTGCGTGTTGGACCAGAACGGCGCCACGACCAGCTGGTCGTCCCAGGTGGCGGCCGTGGTGGCGCCCTCGAAGGACTGCTCGGAGAGCTTGTCCTGGAGCTCCTGGGGGAGCTCGGCGAGGTAGCCGGCGTTCGCGAACTCCGCCGTGAACGGCGGGTCGATGCTCATGATGTCGATCTCGGGGTCCTCGGCCGCGAGCCGCCGGGCCAGCTGGATCCGCTGCTGGTTGGCGTCCTGCGGGAGCACCTGGGTCTCGATCGTGTAGTCGTCGGTGGAGCAGTTCTCCGCGACCTTGGCCTGCCCGCCGGCGTCCGGGTTCGTGTACCAGATGAGGGTGTCGCTCGAGCTCGCGCTGGCCGAGCAGGCGGCGAGCAGGGCCGAGGCGGACACCAGAGCGGCGGATGCAGCCAGGACGCGCTGTGCTCGAGCCATGCGACCCTCCCTTGTCGTCGTGGTCTAGATCACATGTAGCCCCCCGAGGGGTGGTTGTAAACCCACTCGGAGCGGGCCACCGGCCACCGACTAGTGTGAGCGTCCTCACCTTTACGACGGATCGTCCGGCACGTACCTGCCGGTGAAGGAGTTGTTGCAGCATGGCCACAGTCAGGTTCGAGGAGGCGCAGCGCTGGTACCCCGGCGCTGACAAGCCCGCCGTACCAGGAATCTCGCTCGAGATCGGCGACGGGGAGTTCATGGTCCTCGTCGGCCCCTCCGGGTGCGGGAAGTCCACCACCCTGCGGATGCTCGCGGGGCTGGAGGAGGTCAACAAGGGCAAGATCTACATCGGCGACCGGGAGATCACCAACGTCCCGCCGAAGGACCGGGACATCGCGATGGTGTTCCAGAACTACGCGCTCTACCCGCACATGTCGGTCGCCGACAACATGGGCTTCGCGCTGAAGATGGCCAAGGTGCCGACCGACGAGCGCAACCGGCGCGTCCAGGAGGCGGCGAAGATCCTCGGCCTGACCGAGTACCTCGAGCGCAAGCCCAAGGCGCTCTCCGGCGGTCAGCGCCAGCGCGTCGCCATGGGCCGCGCGATCGTCCGTCAGCCGCAGGTCTTCTGCATGGACGAGCCGCTGTCGAACCTCGACGCCAAGATGCGCGTGCAGACCCGCACCGACATCGCCAAGCTCCAGCAGGACCTCGGCGTCACCACCGTCTACGTCACCCACGACCAGGTCGAGGCCATGACGATGGGCGACCGGGTCGCGGTCATGAAGGACGGCTACCTCCAGCAGGTCGACACCCCGCTGGCGCTCTACGACAAGCCGGTCAACCTGTTCGTGGCCGGCTTCATCGGCTCGCCGCAGATGAACCTGATCCAGGCGCAGGCCCAGGACGGCAAGGCCCAGATCGGCGACTACCTCGTCCCGGTCGACCCGGCGGCCGCCGCGAAGATGCAGGGCAACATCACCGTCGGCGTCCGGCCCGAGGCCTGGCGCGTGGTCGGCAACAGCGAGGCCGGCCTCCCGGTCAACGTCACCGTGGTCGAGGACCTCGGCGCGGACGCCTTCGTCTACGGCACCTGTGGCGTCGAGGGCACGCCGAGCAACATCATCATCCGCGTCAGCGGCCGCGACCACGTGCAGAAGGGCGAGACGATGTACGTCACGACCGACCCGCACAACGTCCACGTCTTCGACACCGACACCGGGGAGCGCCTCTCCGAGTGACCCGATGCGGGCGCCCCGGCGGTCGGTGGTTTCGAGACAGGCGCAGCGCGCCTTCCTCAACCACCGGTGGCGGGGTTGGGTCCGGTGGTCGAGGAGGTTGCGCTGCAACCGTCTCGAGACCTCCGGGGTGTCCGTTGGTCGGTGGTTTCGAGACAGGCGCTGCGCGCCTTCCTCAACCACCGGGTGACGGTGCTGGGT
>JAEZKN010000556.1 GCA_023415395.1 Actinomycetes bacterium | reverse complement strand
CCTCCGGCGCCCGTCGTACGGCGGGGGGCGCGTCGGGTCCCGGAGGCGGGACGTCCGGCGTCGGGAGGCGTGCGTCCCGCAGGCCCTCGGCGAACGAGCCCGACTCGATCGCCCCGATGTCGCAGGCCGTGCCGTCGTCGCGGGGCTGGCCGAGCGCGTCGCGCCGCATCACCTCGTCCCAGTCCACCCATGCCTCGAGGAGGTGCCCCGCGGGCAGCGGGTCGGGCAGCTCGCCGACGCAGGCGCCGCTCGGGATCCGGCCGATGACCGGACTGCCGGGGAGCGGGACCATCACGTAGCCGAGCGGGTGCGCCTCGACCTGGTCGAGGAGCGGGTCCTCCCCCTCGATGTCGGTCGGGTGGTCGAGCTCGCAGGAGGGGTCCGCGAAGAGGTTGTAGCCCTGGGAGACGGACCCGTAGACCCGGCAGGCGCGGGTCGTCGGGATGGTGTCCCCGGTGACCCCCTCGCTCGTCGGAGGACCGATGACGGTGCCGAAGCTCTGGAAGATCCCCGCCGACCCGACGTCGCCGCCGACCGAGGCGATGTTGCTCATCAGGGTCGAGCCGATCGCGACGGTGCGGCCGGCCGACAGCGTGCCCCCGCCCATGCCCTCGGCGTAGTTGCGCGACACCGTCGAGTTCACCAGCACGAGGTTGCCGCGGGCCCAGATCCCGCCGCCGGCGTGGGCGACCGCGAGGTTGCGGCCGATGGTCGAGTTCACGACGAGGACGTCGGCCTCGCCGGAGATCGCGCCGCCGCGGTCGTCGGCGCGGGTGCCGGTGAGCGTGGAGTCGAAGACCGCGACGTCCCCGTCCAAGGTGAAGATCCCGCCCCCGGGGCCGTCCGCGTCGCTCCCGTCGATGAGCGAGCGGATGACGGTCACGTCGCCGTCCTCGTCGGTGTAGAGCGCGCCCCCGTCGCCGTCGGTCGTGTTGCCGTCGACCCACGAGTCGACGACGAGGATGTCGCCGGTCGACCCGATCGCGCCGCCCGACCCGTCGACGAGGTTGGTGCTGAGCACGGAGTCGTAGACCTGCACGCCGCCGCGACGGGCGTAGATCCCGCCGCCGTCGTCGTTGGCCAGGTTGCCGTTGATCCGGCAGCGGTGAGCCGTGACCCGGCGCATCGAGAAGACTCCCCCGCCGGGTTCCTCGGCGAGGTTCTGCTTGATCACGCAGTCCTGGAGCAGGATCTCGCCGCGCGACGTCAACGCCGCGCCGGGACCGTCGGACCCGCCTCGGGTCAACGTCACGGCGCGCACGTCGAGCCACCCGGTGCCGTCCTGGCGCAGCACCCGCTTCTCGAAGCAGGTCTGGCGGATCGTGTGGCCGTGACCGTCGAGCAGCATCGGGTACGGCGACTCGCGCATCGGGTCGCCCAGCGCGCAGTCGCGCAGCGCGATGTCGTCGCCGAGGTCGATCCGCGTGCGGGTGGGGTCGGCCCACGCCCGGCGCAGCTGGAGCTCGGTCGTGACGAGGTCCGCGACGTCGTCGGCCCGAGCCGCGGCGGCCGCGTGCACGGCGGGGTCCGGACGCGCGCTCGCCACGTCGTCCACCGGCACGGCGAGGGCGACGCTCAGCGGCACGGCCAGCGCAACGCCGGCCCAGCGCGGCTTCACCCGACCACGGTACGAGCCGTCAGGCCCGCTGGCCGGGCTTTCGCTCGGCTGCGTCACGGGATCGGCCACACCCGTCACCACTCTTGAGGATCTCCTCCCCCGAGCGGGACGTCCCTGCCCTCCTCGACGAGACGCTCACGGCCGGACGACGGCAGGGGGGACCGATGACGACGACGCTCGTGCGCAACACCAGGCGAGCCCTCCTGGGGCTCGGGGTGTGCCTGCTCCTGCTCCTGCTCGCGGCGGGATCGTTGCTGGTCTACCTCCAGCACCAGCTCGACAGCGTCGACCGGATCGAGGGTGTCTTCGACGGGCTCGGGCAGCGTCCGGAGCGGCCGGCTTCGGGACCGGGCGCCCACGCGCTCAACATCCTGCTGCTCGGGACCGACCGCCGCTCGGAGGTGGCCACCACGGGCACGCTGGCCGCCGGCGACGCCTGGGTGCCCGGTGCCCAGCGCACCGACGCGATGATGCTCGTGCACGTCGACGGCGACCGCGGCGGCGTCACGGTCATCTCCCTCCCGCGCGACTCCTGGGTCGACGTGCCGGGCTACGGCAGCGCGAAGATCAACGCGGCGTTCTCCTACGGCGGCCTGTCGCTCGCCGTGCACACGGTGGAGCAGCTGACCGACGTCCGGATCGACCACGTCGCGGTGGTGGACTGGACGGGGTTCAGCGACATCACCGACGCGGTGGGGGGCATCGACGTCACCGTGCCGAAGACGGTCCACGACTCCGCCCGCGACATCACCTGGACGGCGGGCGAGCACCACCTCGACGGAGACCAGGCCCTCGACTACGTCGGCCAGCGCTACGGCCTCCCGGCGGGGGACCTCGACCGCGTACGCCGCCAGCAGGTCGTCCTGTCGACGCTCGCCCAGGAGACCCTCGCCGCGAGGTCCGACCCGGCCCTGGGCCTCGATCTCGTCCGGATGCTCGCCCAGCACGTGTCCGTCGACGCGGGGTGGAAGAGCCGCGACATGGTCGACCTGGCCTGGTC
>JAEZKN010000045.1 GCA_023415395.1 Actinomycetes bacterium | reverse complement strand
CCCGCCGGGTCTGGACCCGTCAGGTAGCAACCTTGGTGCCAGATTCGTTTGCCTTCTTGGCAAGCACACTTGACAGGATCCCCAACGCGACGATCAGGAAAACCGCGGCTACGGGCCGCCCGAACTCGGTATCGAGTTTGATGCCGAGCGCGTCGAATGCCGTATTCGGCTGGATCATGGTCCATCCGATGAACGCCCCTGCGGGTATGAGAATTCGTACGAAGTCGCCCCGCCAGTTGAAGCTTCTCGATCCAGTCAGATAGAACACAAGGCAGAGGATCAGCATGCCGTAGAAGGACCAGGCAACTCCGTCGGCGTGAGTGAATGTCGTAGCGGCCGAGTCTCCTGTTCCTTTGGTCTCCGTGCCCAACGAAATCACAAACGCATGTATGGCAAGGACCTCGGCTGGCACGAGAGCGGCTGCCGCGTCGACCCACCGCGATATCGGCGCCGCCGAATCGTCGTCCTCAAGCTCTTGAGCGACTTCTCCGATAGTCGCATCATCGGCCCGGAGCTTGGCCCTCGTGCCGGTGATATACATCCGCGGCTCCGGCAGAACCCAGATGCTCGCATTCTGGGGGGCTGCTGTTCGTCTCCGGCTCATTGCACCGTAAAGAATGGAACTCATCGTAGACCTCCATGGTGGGTGATAGGACAGGGAAGGGGCTCGTGTCCGTTTCGGAGGAATGGCCGAGAGTCACGGATTTTGCTCGGCGTTCTCGATCGTCTTCAGAGACGAATGCCTAGATTCGTCGCTTCCTAGGCACTTCCCCAGAATTGGTTATCGGAAGCGGCGCGTCATTCTGGGGTGCTAGGGCCGCCACCGCATCGCTCAGCCTCAGGGCAACGCGACGCGCGCGACGGTCGCATCGTCGCGGTCGGCCTCGTCGGGCTCGTGGGAGCGCAGGAACCGCAGGACCTCGTCCGGGCCTGAGTTGCGGGTCAGGTCGACCAGGTCGGTCCAGGTCATCGCGCCGTAGGGGTCGACGAGGCGGGTCACGCCGTTGCTGACCAGGATGGCGTCGTCGAGGCCGCGGAGCGGGGTCGAGCCGGTGACGGCCTCGGCGGCGACGGCGGGGTCGTCCTTGGCGATCCAGTACCCGCCGGGAGTGTTCCGCCGGGCTCGCAACGCCGCCTTGACGCCGGGTAGGGCGGCCTCATACGCCGCCGATCCGGGGGTGAGTCCGGCGAGCGGTGCGGTGCATGCGCGACGGACGGCGACCTCGCGTCCGTCGGTGAGCACCTCGGGGTCGGAGCCGGGCCGACCGAGCAGCAGCGTCGAGTCGGCCAGGAGCAGGTACTCGAGGTGGGTCTCGGTGAGGCGCACGATGGCGACGGTGGCCTGGGGGCTGCTCGGATCGGAGAGGTCGCAGGTGGAGCGGTGTGCGTCTGCCACCTCCTCGATCGCGTCCGCGAGTACCGCGGGCAGCGGACGGCCGTCCCGGCGCGACAGCCGGCCGAGCAGGACGCCACCGAGGCGGTGGGTGTACCAGCCCACGCCGTGGTGGCAGATCGACTCCGTGCCCGGGATGCCGGCGCCGTCGAGGAGCACCACGCTGCCAGGGACGCAGCCGACGAAGTCCTCGTTGCCCCGCTCGGGATGACCCGAGTGGGTGGCGAGCCGGACGTCCATTCAGCCCGCCAGCACCACGACACCCGCGCACCCGCACGCCCACAGCACCGAGGCGAACGTGCCGATGATGAACCGCTCGGCGGCGCCGGTCCGGACGCCGTCCTCCGCGGCGCGGAGCTCGGGGTAGCGGCCCAGGCCCTTGAGGGCGAGGACGACGGCGAGGCCCTCGGGCCAGCCGGCCACGAGCGTGGCGTAGATGGCCAGCCGCTCCAGGGCGCCGATCCAGGCGCCGCCGCGCAGGACGTGGCCGGCCTGCTGGATGGAGTCCGCGGGCAGCTCGCGCCGGTCGACCAGGTCGAAGACGAGCGAGGTGAGCGGACCGCCGCCGGTGACGGCGAGGAGGCCCCCGAGGCTGAGGACGAGGATCGTCTGCCCGTCGCCGATGGCGACCTCCTCGCCCACCGTCGCGGCCGTGGCACCCGCGGCGAGGAGGAGGGCCAAGGAGGCCGGCGCCCAGATCCGGCGGGCGAGGAGGGAGGTCCAGGCGACGCCGGCGGCCGCGACCCCGAAGGTCATCAGGGCCATGACGAGGAACGTGCGGTCCGAGGCACTCATGACGGTTCCTTCCCGAGCAGGCAGGCGGCGAGGTCGGTGGCCAGCTCGCGGGCGCGGCGCGCCTCGACGATCCCGGCGGCCGCGGCGCGCTGGCTCACGGCGGAGGGGGAGATGCCCAGGCGGCGGGCGATCTCGTCGTACGACAGCCCGTCGGCGGCCAGGTCGGCGACCTCCCACCCCCGGGAGGTACGCCGGGCGAGGACTGCCGCCCAGAGCCAGAGCGTCGTCTCGAGCCGGCGGGCCCAGGGCGAGTCGCCGACCACCCGCAGGTGCCACGGCGAGCTCTTCGCCGCCGTGACGGCCTCCCGGGCGGCCAGGTAGGCCTCGCCCCGGCCGGACCGCGCCGAGGCGGGGAGCGGCGTCTCGACGTCGCCGACGCCGATGCCGATGTGCCACGCGTCCTCCCGCAGCAGCAGCTCGACGACGTCGGGGAGCGCGGCGGGGGAGTCGAGCACGCCCTGGACCTCATCGCCCACGGTCTGCTCGAAGGCACGCAGGGTGGGGAAGGGCGCGAGCGACGTCACCAGTGCGGGCACCCGGTCGGTGGACGTGCGGCTGCCGCGTTGGTCCACGGTGAGCACGAGCACGGCCATGGATCGAGGCTAGTTCAGGGAATAACCTAAAGCAAGATCACTTCAGGGAATCATCTTCATCGACGGCCGATGATGCCGACGACCGGCGGCGCCTTCTGGTCGACGACCGAGACGCGGAACCCGGCCTGCTGGAGCGCGGAGGAGGCCTTCGTGACCATGTTCGGGACCAGCTCGGGCCGGACGGCCTCGTAGAAGAGGTAGACCGCGCCACCGGGGACGACCCGCTCGTGCAGCAGGGCGACCTCCTCCTGGCAGTCGCGCACCCAGAAGAGGTTGACGTTGAAGGCGAAGACCTTGGTCAGCCGCTTCACGGGCACCCGCAGCGTGGCCAGGTCGATCTGGCGCACGGTGAGCCGGCCGGACTCCACGAAGCGCGCACAGCGCCGCTTGGTCCGGTCGACCCCGGACTCGGACCGGTCGATCGCGAAGAGCTTGCCGGTCTCGAGCTTCTCGCAGATCAGCTCGGCTCCGGCTCCGGGGCCACAACCGATCTCGAGCACGTGGTCGTTCGGCTGGACGTCCATGAGGTCCACGGCCCAGCGGATCCGCGGCGGGATGGTCTGCAGCGCCATGGCCCTAGAGTGCCAGATAGGTTGACCACCGTGAGTCAGCTGTTCGTGGGTGTGCTCGGTGCACGCGGCAAGGTCGGGTCTGAGGTATGTCGTGCGGTCGAGGCCGCCGCGGACATGGAGCTGGTCGCCGAAGTCGACGCCGGCGACGACATCGAGGCGCTGGTGAGCGCCGGAGCCCAGGCGGTCGTGGACTTCACCCACCCCGACGTGGTGATGGACAACCTCGAGTTCTGCATCGGCCACGGCATCCACGCGGTGGTCGGCACCACGGGCTTCGACGAGTCGCGGCTGGCGACCCTGCGGGGGTGGCTGGCCGATAGTGAGGGCACCGGCGTCCTCATCGCCCCGAACTTCTCCATCGGCGCGATCCTCATGATGCGCTTCGCCGCCCTCGCCGCGCCGTACTACGAGTCCGTCGAGATCATCGAGCTGCACCACCCGACCAAGGCGGACGCGCCCTCCGGCACGGCCCGGCGTACGGCGGAGATCGTGGCCGCCGCGCGACGCGAGGCGGGCCTGGGCCCGGTGCCGGACGCGACGTCGACCGGCCTGGAGGGAGCCCGGGGCGCCGACGTCGACGGCATCCGCGTGCACGGGCTCCGGATCCGCGGCATGGTCGCCCACCAGGAGGTCGTCCTCGGCGGCGTGGGGGAGACCCTCACCATCCGGCACGACTCGATGGACCGCGCGTCGTTCACGCCCGGCGTCCTCACCGGCCTGCGCGGCATCGCCGACCACCCCGGCCTCACGGTGGGGCTGGAGCACTTCCTCGACCTGTAGGCCCGGACCTGCGAGTTCGTGCACTGCACGGACTCGCAGGTGACTCCCCTGTGATCTCGTCGTTGGGCGGGTGAGGCTCATCGCCTCACCCCTCCACACGAAGGATCAGCTCATGCGCAGAATCTCGGGCGCCGCATCCCTGGCCGTCCTCGCCCTGGTCTCCGTCGGCCTACCCGCCGGCACGAGCCAGGCCGCACCGGCCCAGCAGCCGGGCAAGCACAAGCCCAGCGCTCTCCAGTCGCTCCTGGACCGCCCAGGCGCCGCGCTGGCCAGCGCCGGCACCGCCTTCCGTGTCACCGACACGATCACCGACGCGAACGGCGCGACCCACGTGCGCATGGAGCGCACCTACCAGGGCCTGCCTGTGCTCGGCGGCGACCTGGTCGTCCACCAGGGTGCTGCGGGTGCCCTCAAGGGCGTCAGCCAGACCCTCGACGCCGCCGTGAAGGTCGCCACCACCCCGGCGGTCAGCAAGTCCGCCGCCCGCGAGAGGGTCGTGCGCGAGGCGCAGTCGACCCGTCTGGTCGTCGACGCCACGTCGGGCACCGGCCGCCTGGCCTGGGAGGTCCTCACCGGCGGCAAGCAGGCCGACGGCACCCCGAGCCGCCTGGCGACCTACGTCGACGCGGTCACCGGCAAGGTCCTCCGGCGCGAGCAGCAGGTCCAGAACGTCGACGGCACCGGCCAGTCGCTCTACTCCGGCACCGTGCCGCTCCGGCTGACCCAGTCGGGATCGACCTACCAGCTCAAGGACCCGACCCGCGGCAACACGTACACGACCGACCTCAACAACGCCGAGGACTCGCTGGGCTGCCAGCTCTTCGGCCTCGGCTGCAAGACCGGCACGCTGTTCACGAGCCCCGACACGTCCTTCGGCAACGGCAGCACCAGCAGCCGGGAGTCGGCGGCCGTGGACGCGCAGTACGGCACCAACATGACGTGGGACTACTACAAGTCGACGTTCGGACGCAACGGCATCTTCGGCAACGGGACGGGCTCCTACAACCGCGTCCACTACGGCAAGAACTACGTCAACGCCTTCTGGGACGGCACCAAGATGACCTACGGCGACGGCGACGGCGTGAACTACGGCCCGCTGGTCTCCCTCGACGTCGCGGGCCACGAGATGAGCCACGGCGTCACCGAGAACACCGCCAACCTCACCTACAGCGGCGAGTCCGGCGGCCTGAACGAGGCGACCTCGGACATCTTCGGCACGATGGTGGAGTTCCACGCCGCCAACAGCAACGACCCGGGGGACTACCTCGTGGGTGAGGAGTTCGACCTCAAGAAGCACGTCGGCTTCCGCCGGATGGACAACCCGATCTCCGACGGCAGCTCGCCGAACTGCTGGAGCTCGAACACCAAGAACCTCGACGTCCACTACTCCTCGGGCGTCGGCAACCACTTCTTCTACCTGCTCGCCGAGGGCTCCGGCGCCAAGACGATCGGCGGCGTCGCGCACAACAGCACCACGTGCAACGGCTCGACCGTCGCCGGCATCGGCCGGACCGCCGCGGCGGCGATCTGGTACCGCGCCCTGACGGTCTACATGACCTCGGGCACCACCTACGCAGGCGCCCGCACCGCCACGCTCAACGCGGCGCGCGACCTGTACGGAGCCGGCAGCACGCAGTACTCCACCACCGCTGCTGCGTGGAGCGCGGTCGGCGTCGGCTGACCGCACACGGGGGACCACAGGGGTCCGCGGCCCACGGAAGGCGCGGGCCCCTGTGCTCCTGGGACTAGACGACCAGGCGCGCGAGCGCCGCGACGAGCGCGGCGCCGAAGACCACGACGAGGAACGGCGCGCGCAGCAGGAGCAGCACCACCGCCACGCCCAGGCCGAGGGCGCGGGCGTCGAGGGCGAGGGAGTGGCCGTCGGCGAAGACCTGCACCGCGACCAGCGCGGACAGCAGCGCGACCGGGATCAGGTCGGCGACCCGCTCGACCAGCGGCTTCTCGAGCACGCGCGGCGGGACCGACAGCCCGCCGAGCTTGAGCAGGTAGCACCCGAGCGCGGCGACGAGCACCGCGGTCCACATCATCGGGTCCGCTCCGTCATCAGCACGCCGGCGAGGAGGGCGACCCCGGCCGCCGCGAGGACGGGTACGCCGGCTGGCACGACCGGGACGATGCCGAGGGCGACCGCGGCCGCGGCGAGGGCCCCCAGGCCGGTCTCTTATACACAGCTCCCCGCCCCCCAGCCC
>JAEZKN010000039.1 GCA_023415395.1 Actinomycetes bacterium | reverse complement strand
GCGGGCGGGGCGGGGCCGGGGTGGGCGTGATGGAGACCAAGACGCCCGCCGGGGTGCGTGCGCA
The DNA here is from genome assembly GCA_023415395.1 of Actinomycetes bacterium. Taxonomy (GTDB): domain Bacteria; phylum Actinomycetota; class Actinomycetes; order Propionibacteriales; family Nocardioidaceae; genus Nocardioides. Next base: position 2,631 of record JAEZKN010000039.1, on the reverse strand, counting down.
CCTCGACCGCGCGCTGTGGCGAGCGGGGTGCCGACCCGCCCGCTTCTCCAAGTACGGCACGGGGCGTGCCCTGCTCGACCCGAACCTCCCCGCCAACCGCTGGCACCGCGTCATCGAACGCGACCTCAGCGGCGAGGCCTCCCTTCCGACCCTGACGAGGAGCACACCATGACGATCCGCCCACGCCACCTCTCCCGCCGCGCCGGGGCCCTCGCACTCGCCGTGGGACTCGCCGTGGGAGCCGCCCTGTCCGGGTGCTCGGCCGCCGGCGAGGAGTCGTCCCCGTCCGCGCGCGGCCAGGACGTGTACGACGAGTCCGTGCTGCACGAGATCGACGTCGACCTGGACCCGGACGACTTCACGACGATGATGGAGTCCTACGCGGCGACCGGCACCAAGGACTGGGTGCGGGCAGCGGTCACCATCGACGGGACCACGTACCGCGACGCCGGCCTGCGCCTCAAGGGCAACTCCTCCCTGCGGGGTGCTGACGCTGACTCGGACCCCGCCGAGCTGCCGTGGCTGATCCGGCTCGACGAGTTCGTCGACCGTCAGGCGCACCAGGGCTGGACCGAGCTCGTCGTCCGGTCCAGCTCGTCCGCCACATCGCTCGAGGAGGCCGTCGCCCTGGACCTGCTCGAGGAGACGGGGCTCGCGAGCGAGCACGCGGTCGCGCCCGCGTTCTCGGTCGGCGACTCCGACCCGGTCCTGCGGCTCGTCGTCCAGCACCTCGACGAGGCGTGGGAGGAGGAGAACTTCGAGTCGACCGGCTGGCTCTACAAGGCCGAGGCGGAAGGCGACTGGTCCTACCGCGGCGCGGATCCGGAGTCCTACGAGGACGTGTTCGACCAGGAGACCGGCGAGGACGACCTGACGCCACTCATCGAGTTCCTCGACTTCGTCAACAACGCGGACGACGACACCTTCGCCGCCGAGCTGCCCGACCGGCTCGACGTGGAGTCGTTCGCCACGTACCTCGCCTTCCAGGACCTCATCGGCAACTGGGACGACATCGACGGCCCCGGCAACAACGCGTACCTCCGGTGGGACGCCGAGGCCGAGCAGTTCACCGTGGTCGCCTGGGACCACAATCTCGCCTTCGGGGGCTCCCCGGGCAGCGGCGGCGGACCTGCGGGAGGCGGCCGCGACTTCCCCGGCGCGCCGCCGGGAGCACCGGGCGAGGACGGCGGCGACCGGCCCGCGCCGCCGCAGGGCGCCACGCCACCGGAGGGATTCGAGCCACCCGAGGGTTTCGACCCCGAGGACCTCCCCGAGGGGTTCGACCCCGAGAACCTCCCCGACGGGCTTGCCGGACCGCCGGGAGGAGGACGTGGTCCGGGCGGGCCCGGTGGCTCGAGCAACCCGCTGGTCGAGCGTTTCGGCGAGGTCGAGGAGTTCGCCGCGCTCGTCGAGGACGCCGAGCAACGGCTGCGCACCAAGCTCCTCGACTCCGGTCGGGCGCAGGAGATCCTGGAGCAGCGCGTCGCCGTGCTGGGCGGGACCGACCTGGTCGACGAGGACGAGCTGTCCCAGGACGCCGAGGCGATCCGGACCTTCCTCACCGGTGCCGCCTGACCCCTGCGTCAGGGCGCTCCACCCGGGTCTCAGGAAGCGGATCCAGGGCCCCCCGGCGCGCCGGCCGCGAGCCTCGGTGGCGTCGGCGATCGGGGTGGTCTCCCGGGGGGCAGTGGCGGCTGCTGGCCGGCTAGGTGCCGCAGTAGGTCACGAACCGCCCGAAGTCCTCCGGGGCCGGCGCGGCGTACCGCTCCAGGCCGGGGCGCTCGGCGTACGGCGCGCGCAGCACGTCGGCCAGCGAGGTGACCGGCGCGAGGTCGCCGGCGGTCGCGGCGTCGAGGGCCTCCTCGACCAGGTGGTTGCGGGGGATGTACGCCGGGTTGGTCCGCTCGACCAGCGCCGCGTCGGGCGCCAGCGCCTGCCAGCGGGCGAGCCAGGCGTCGACCGCCGGCAGGTCGAGGAAGCGCGACCGGAAGCCCTCGACGTCGCCGCGAGCGGCGGCGCCCAGCGACCGGAAGGTGCTCGTCCAGTCCGCGTGGCTGGCGCGCATCAGCTCGAGCAGCTCATCGGCCAGCTCGTCGGCCGGCTCGTCGGCGGCGGACGAGGACGACGGGCCCAGGCCGAGCTTGGCGCGCAGGCCCGCCGACCACGCGTCCGCGTAGCGGGGCCGGAAGGTGCCCAACGCCTCCGTGGCCCGGGCGACCGCCGCGTCCTGGTCGTCGGCGATCAGCGGCAGGAGGCTCTCGGCGAAGCGGGCGAGGTTCCACTCGGCGATGCCGGGCTGGTTGCCGTAGGCGTAGCGGCCGCCGGTGTCGATCGAGCTGTAGACGGTCGCCGGGTCGAAGGCCTCCAGGAAGGCGCACGGACCGTAGTCGATGGTCTCGCCGGAGATCGTCATGTTGTCGGTGTTCATCACCCCGTGCACGAAGCCGAGCAGCATCCACTGCGCGACCAGCGCGGCCTGCGCGGCGAGGACCGCCTCGAACAGCGCGAGGGCGGGGTTCGCGGCCGCCGCCGCGGCCGGGTGGTGGCGGTCGATCGCGTGGTCGACCAGGCGGCGCAGGAGGTCGGCGTCGCGGGTCGCGGCGGCGTACTGGAACGTGCCCACCCGCAGGT
>JAEZKN010000038.1 GCA_023415395.1 Actinomycetes bacterium | reverse complement strand
CCGGTGGTCCGGCCGAGCAGACCTTCGCCACGCTCGTCGGTCTCGAGCTGCGCCCCCGCCGGCTGCGCGACGCCTCCACGCTGTGGGGCTCGCTGCGCACCCGCCAGGGCATCGAGGCCCGCGACGGGGTGTGGATGCACCCCGACCTGCTGCCCTCGGCCGCCGACCTCGACGACCCGCTGGGCTTCCGCGAGGACGCCGCGGCGCCGGCCGCGCTCAGCGACGAGGACTTCGACGCGGAGCTGAAGAAGCTCCTCGACGGCGGCTCGGAGGAGTGAGCCTCCACGCCGACGCGCTCGCCCTCCTCGACGACTGGCGCGCGCCCGACGCGGAGCAGGAGCGCCTGCGGCAGCGGTACGTCGACCACCTGCGTGCCCACCCGGACGGCACGACCCGCGGCTGCACGCCGGACCACCTCACCGCGAGCACGCTCGTGCTGAACGCGACGCACGACGCCGTCCTGCTGACCCTGCACGCGAAGGCGCACGCCTGGTTCCAGCTCGGCGGCCACTGCGAGCCCGAGGACACCTCGCTCGCCGGCGCCGCGCTGCGCGAGGCGAGCGAGGAGTCGGGGCTCACGGGCCTCCTGCTCGACCCGGTGCCGGTGCAGCTGAGCGAGCACGCCGTACCCTTCTGCGGCCCGACCGGCGACGTGCACCACCTCGACGTCCGGTTCGTCGCGGTCGCCCCGGACACCGCGCACGTCATCAGCGACGAGTCGCTCGACCTGCGCTGGTGGCCGGTCGACGCGCTGCCGGACCCCGAGCCCGACCTCGTCGAGCTCGTCGAGCTCAGTCGATCCCGGAGTCGACGTCCGAGTCGATCTCGCCGTCGGGCGACACTTCGAGCCGCGCGGCCGTCGCCCACCCGATGAGGTAGCCCTTCGCCCGCTCGGCCTGCGGGTAGCGGGCGACCCAGGCCCAGAAGCTCGCGTCGTGGCCGGGCTCGAGCAGGTGCGCGAGCTCGTGGACCAGCACGTAGTCGATCACCCAGCCCGGCATCCCCTGGAGCCGCCCGGACAGGCGGATCGAGCGGTCACCGGGCGTGCACGACCCCCACCGCGACTGCTGGTTGTCCACCCAGCGCACCGAGTCGGGCGTGGCCAGGCCGCCGAGGTACTTGTCGTTGAGCTCGCGGGCCCGCTTCATCAGGGCCTGGTCGCTCGGCTTGCGGCGCCGCTCCGAGCGCTCGAGCCGGGCGAGCATCGTCTCGACCCACTCGGCCTCCTCCTTGCGGGAGAGGGAGGCCGGGATCATCACCACCACCCGGTCCCCGTCGCGGTAGGCGGAGACCGTGCGCCGCCGCCGCTTCGAGCGCCGCACCTCCACCTCCGGGCGGGTCGGCGTGGCGGACATGACCTGAACCTACCCGTTCGCCCAGGTCAGGAGCCGTTCCTTCGGCCAGGTGTTGACGATCCGGTCGGGATCGATGCCGGCCGCCTCGGCGCGCTCGCAGCCGTAGACCTGGAAGTCGAGCTGCCCCGGCGCGTGGGCGTCGCTGTCGATCGCGAAGAGGCACCCGACGTCGCGGGCCAGCTCGAGCAGCTTCGTCGGCGGGTCGCGCCGCTCGGGGCGGCTGTTGATCTCCACGGCCGTGTCGTGCTCGGCGCAGGCCTCGAAGACCGCCCGCGCGTCGAACTGCGAGGGCGGCCGGGTCCCCCGGTTGCCCATGACCATCCGTCCGGTGCAGTGGCCGAGCACGTTCGTGAGCGGGTTCTGCACCGCGGCGACCATCCGGCGGGTCATGGCCGCGGGGTCCATCTTCAGCTTGGAGTGGACGCTGGCCACTCGGACGTCGAGGCGGGCCAGGAGCTCGTCGGTCTGGTCCAGCGCGCCGTCGTCGAGGATGTCGACCTCGATCCCCTTCAGCAGTGTGAACCCGCCGGCGCCGCGAGCCTCGAGGTGCTCGTTGACCGCGTCGACCACACCGAGCTGCTTGGCCAGCCGCTCCGGGCTCAGCCCGTGCGCCACGGTCAGGCGCGGCGAGTGGTCGGTGAGCACGAGGTAGTCGTGGCCGAGCTCCATCGCGGTGAACGCCATCTCCTCGATCGGCGAGCCGCCGTCGGACCAGTCCGAGTGCGAGTGGAGGTCGCCGCGCAGGGCAGCGCGGACCTCGGCCCCGGCCCCCGTGAGCGCTCCGCCGTGCTCCTGCTCGAGGCGGGCCAGCCGATCGGGCATCTCCCCGCGCACCGCAGCGGCGATCACCTTCGCGGTGCTCGCCCCCACCCCCGGCAGGTCGGTGATCGTGCCGTCCTCGACCGCGGCGGCGACCTGGTCGGCCGGCAGCGGCAGGATGGCGGCGGCTGCGTTGCGGTAGGCCTTGACCTTGTAGGTGTCCTCGCGCCCGCGCTCGAGCAGGAAGGCGATCCGGCGCAGCGCGGCCACGGGACCGCCGTCGTAGGGCTGCGACACGCCGATCACCTCGCGGATTCGTCTCGGATTTCTTCCCTCCACACCCGGTGGAGGACCATTCTGGCTGGTCAGCGGGCGGTACGCCGCTCACGCGGCCGCGCTGTCCACAGCGCCGTCCCGGCCTCGTCCACCGGTGACGGGGGTTCTCCACACGCTTTTCCACAAGCTGGTCCACAGGTGGCGTCCGGCTCGCGTTGACCCCCGTCGGCGCCGCCTCCTAGCGTGTGCCGCAGATGGGGCCTCCGGCCCACCGAGGGACGCTCGCAAGGGGAAGGCAAGTGTCCACCGGTGACCGGGGGCCCCTCTTCTGTTCTCGGGCCTGTCCCCGGGCCTGTCCCCGGGCCCGCCTCACTGGCCGGTGAAGACCGGGGCCCGCTTCTCCTGCGCCGCGCGGATGCCCTCCTGGAGGTCTGCGGTCGCGAGCGTGATCGGCTGCGCCATCGCCTCCCACTGCAGGCAGGCCTCGACGTCGGCGTGGCCGCCGTCGCGCAGGGCGAGCTTGGTGAGCTTGCTGGCGATCGGCGCGGTCGCGGCAATCCCGGCCGCGGTCGCGAGCACCTCGTCGAGGAACGCCGCCGGCTCGATCACCCGGGAGACCAGCCCGAGTCGCAGCGCCTCGTCGGCCTCGACCACCCGGCCGGTGAGCAGCAGGTCGCGCGCGTGGGCCTCGCCCACGACGTTCGGCAGCAGCGAGGTGGCCGCCATGCCCGGGTGCATGCCCAGCTTCACGAACGGCGCGCCCAGCTTGGCGCCGTCGGCGGCGTACCGGATGTCGCAGGCCAGGGCGAGGCAGAGGCCGGCCCCGATGGCGTGGCCGTTGACGGCCGCGATCGTCGGGACCTCCAGACGACGGATCGAGAGCCATGCCCGGTAGAACGCGAGCATCCGGGTACGCAGGTGGTCGACCGAGGCGTCCGGCTCGCTGGCGATCCACGAGGTGTTGCCGCCCGAGCTGAAGGCCGACCCCTCCCCGGTGACGACGACCGCACGGACCGAGCGGTCGGCCGCGAGCTCGTCGATCGCGGCGACCCAGGCGGTCGTCATCGCGTCCGACATCGCGTTGCGCTGGTCGGGGTTGTCGAGGGTCAGGAGGACGACGCCCGCGGAGGGGCGCTCCACGCGGAGGTGCTGGACGGGCTGTGCGGGGTGTTCGGGCATGGCGTCAACGTACTCATCGCGCGGGCGACACGCCGTGACCAGATTCACCGCTCACGGTGCGCCTGACGCGGTTCTGAGCGTGAATGACGTAGGGTCGACTCGGTTCGGCGGCACCTTCGTCGGACTCCGGCGGGTCTTCCCCAAGTACCCCGTCGCGACGACCCAGAGAGTAACTAGGCAAGGAGGCCGTCATGGCGGAGACCTGGAGCGGCGAGTTCTACTGCGTGAAGTGCAAGGAGAAGCGCGAGGCCGAGGGCGAGGTCAAGGTCAACGACAAGGG
>JAEZKN010000021.1 GCA_023415395.1 Actinomycetes bacterium | reverse complement strand
CCCGAGGGGATCGCGGTCGCGGTCGGCAACGTCGACGCCCACGTGACGGCGCCGGCCGCCTGCGCCACCGAGCCCGGCCAGATGGTCGCGATCATGGGCACCTCGACGTGCCACGTGATGAGCCACGACCGGCTGACCGAGGTGCCCGGGATGTGCGGCGTCGTCGACGGCGGCATCGTGGCCGGGCGTTTCGGCTACGAGGCCGGCCAGTCCGGGGTCGGGGACATCTTCGCGTGGTACGTCGCCAACCAGGTCCCCGGCGCGTACGCCGACGCGGCCGCCGTCGCGGGCCGCACGCTCCACGAGCACCTGACCGAGCTGGCCTACGCCGAGCCGGTCGGGGCGCACGGCCTGGTCGCGCTGGACTGGCACTCGGGCAATCGCTCCGTCCTGGTCGACCACGAGCTCTCGGGTGTCGTGGTCGGTCAGACGCTCGCCACCCGTCCCGAGGACGTCTACCGCGCGCTGATCGAGGCCACCGCCTTCGGCACCCGCGTGATCGTCGAGGCGTTCGCCGCCGCCGGGATCCCCGTGACGGAGCTGGTCGTCGCCGGCGGGCTGCTGCGCAACACCCACCTGATGCAGACCTACGCGGACGTCCTCCGGCTGCCGATCGCCACGATCGGCAGCGAGCAAGGCCCCGCGCTGGGCTCGGCCATCCACGCCGCGGTCGCGGCCGGGGAGCACCCGGACGTCCGCGCCGCCGCGGCGGCCATGGGCTCGGTCGGACCGGGGCGGTACGTGCCGGACGAGGCTCGTGCGGCGGCGTACGACCGGCTCTACGTTGAGTACGTCCGGCTGCACGACTGGTTCGGCCGCGGCGGCAACGAGGTCATGCAGCGGCTGCGGGCGCTGCGGCGCGAGGCAGTCGGGGGTGCGGCATGAGCGAGGCAGCGGTCCGGGAGGACGTCGCGCGCCTCCACGGCGAGCTGGTCCGCTACGGCCTGGTCGCGTGGACCGCCGGCAACGTGTCGGGCCGGGTGCCGGGGGAGGACCGCTTCGTGATCAAGCCGTCCGGCGTCTCCTACGACGAGCTCACGCCGGAGTCGATGATCCTGTGCGACCTCGAGGGCCGCGTCGTCCCGGGCAGCGTCGGCAGTGAGCGGTCGCCGTCGAGCGACACCGCGGCGCACGCCTACGTCTACCGCGAGATGCCCGAGGTCGGCGGCGTCGTGCACACGCACTCGACGTACGCCGTCGCCTGGGCCGCCCGCGGGGAGGAGATCCCCTGCGTGCTCACCGGGATGGCCGACGAGTTCGGCGGGCCGGTCCCGGTCGGTCCGTTCGCGCTCATCGGCGACGACTCCATCGGTCGCGGGATCGTCGAGACCCTGCGCGGGCACCGCTCCCGCGCGGTGCTCATGCGCAACCACGGCCCGTTCACCATCGGCGTGACGGCGCGCGACGCGGTCAAGGCCGCCGTGCTCCTCGAGGACGTCGCGCGCACCGTGCACGTCGCGCGGCAGGTCGGTGAGCCCGTGGCGATCGCGCCGGACGCGGTCGACCACCTCTACGCCCGCTACCAGCACGTCTACGGGCAGGCCACCGACGACCGCCGCCCGGCGGAGTGAGGGAGACGAGATGCCCGACCTGGGGCCCAGCCACGCCGGCCACCCGGACCAGGAGGTCTGGTTCGTCACCGGCAGCCAGACGCTCTACGGCGAGGAGACGCTGCGCCACGTCGCCGAGCAGTCCCGTCAGGTCGCCGCGGGGCTCGGCGGTCTGCCGGTGCGCGTCGTGTGGCAGCCGGTGCTCACCGACCCCGACGGCATCCGGCGGCTGGCGCTGGCGGCCAACGCCGACGACGGGGTCGTCGGGGTCATCGCGTGGATGCACACCTTCAGCCCCGCGAAGATGTGGATCGCCGGGCTGGAGGAGCTGCGCAAGCCCCTGCTCCACCTGCACACGCAGGCCAACGTCGAGCTGCCCTGGGGCGAGATCGACTTCGACTTCATGAACCTCAACCAGGCCGCGCACGGCGACCGGGAGTTCGGCTACATCCAGACCCGCCTGGGGGTCGCGCGCAAGACGGTGGTCGGACACGTCACCGACCCGCGGGTGCTCGGCGAGGTCGAGGACTGGCAGCGGGCCGCCACCGGCTGGGCCGCAGCGCGGTCACTGCGGCTGGCCCGCTTCGGCGACAACATGCGCTACGTCGCGGTCACCGAGGGTGACAAGACCGAGGCCGAGCTCACCTTCGGCGTGCAGGTGAACACCTGGGGGGTCAACGAGCTCGCGGCCGCGGTCGACGACGTCGCGCCGGCCGACGTGGACGCCCTCGTCGAGGAGTACGCCGACGCCTACCTCGTCGCACCCGAGCTGCTGCCCGGCGGCGAGCGCCACGAGTCGCTGCGCGACGGTGCCGCGATCGAGCTGGGGCTCCGGTCCTTCCTGACGGCGGGCGGGTTCGCGGCCTTCACGACCAGCTTCGAGGACCTCGGGAGCCTGCGGCAGCTGCCCGGGCTCGCGGTCCAGCGGCTGATGGCCGAGGGCTACGGCTTCGGGGCCGAGGGCGACTGGAAGACCGCGATCCTGGTGCGCGTCGCGAACGTCATGGGCGCGGGCCTGCCCGGGGGTGCGAGCCTGATGGAGGATTACACCTACGACCTGGTCCCCGGCCAGGAGCGGATCCTCGGCGCGCACATGCTCGAGGTGGCGCCGTCCCTGACGACCAGCCGGCCGCGGCTGGAGGTGCACCCGCTGGGCATCGGCGGCAAGGACGACCCGGTCCGCCTGGTGTTCACCGCCGACCCCGGCCCGGCCCTCGTCGTCGCGATGTCGGACCTGCGGGACCGCTTCCGCCTGGTCGCCAACGTCGTGGAGAACCTCGCGGCGCCGGACCTGCCGCACCTGCCCGTCGGCCGTGCGGTCTGGCGGCCCGCGCCGGACTTCGCGACGTCGGCGGCCTGCTGGCTGGCGGCCGGCGCGGCCCACCACACGGTGATGACGACGGCCGTCGGGATCGAGGTCTTCCGGGACTTCGCGGAGATCGCCGGCGTCGAGCTGCTCGTGATCGACGAGGCCACGACGGTCAGCGACTTCCAGCGCGAGGTGCGCTGGAACCAGGCGTACTTCCGGCTCGCCCAGGGCCTGCCCTGAGCGAGGAGCTCCGTGGCGGTCAGTCCCGCGTGGCCCGCGCGACGCCGTAGAGGAACAGCCCCATCAGGGCGACCACGCCGAGCACGGCGACCGTCAGGAACACGACCCAGAAGACCGGCGAGTGGGCAGTGATGTCGTAGTTGCTGTTGTTCACGCACCGACCCTCGCCCGGTGTGAGATCCGTCGCGCAGGGCCGCCGGTCCGGCCTGACCGGGACGTTGGTCCCGGGTCCGGGGTCGGGACCGCGGCTAGGTTGGAAGCGCCGGGCGCGCGTGGGGCGCGCCCGAAGAGACGAACCCGAGACGAAGGAGTGTCGTGCCGCCTGTCGAACCCGTGTGGGCCGGAGCCTATGCACCCGGTGTGCCGTTGCACCTCGAGTACGGCGACACCACGGTGCTCGACCTGTGGGAGCGCACGGTGGAGCGCCACGGTGAGCGGCCGGCGTTCGACTTCCTCGGCCGGTCCACGACCTACGCCGAGGCGGACGACGCCGTCCAGCGGGTCGCCGGTGGCCTGCAGCGGCTCGGCGTCCGGCCCGGCGACAACGTCGCGCTGGTGATGCCGAACTGCCCGCAGAACGTCGTCGCGTTCTTCGCCGTGCTCCGCCTCGGCGCCACCGTGGTCGAGCACAACCCGCTCTACACCGCAGCGGAGCTGCGCCGGCCCTTCGAGGACCACGCCGCCCGGGTCGCGATCGTGTGGGACAAGGCGGTGCCGGTGGTCGAGGAGCTGCGCGGCAGCTCGGCCCTCGAGCACGTCGTCGCCGTCGACCTGACCACGGAGCTGCCGGCGGCCAAGCGGCTCGCGCTGCGGCTCCCGATCGCCAAGGCCCGCACCGCCCGGGAGCAGCTGACCGCTCCGGCACCCGGCGCGATCCCGTGGAAGCAGCTGGCCGGAGGCCCGGCGCTCGACGCGTCGCACCCGCGCCCCGACCGTGAGGCGGTCGCGCTCCTGCTCTACACCTCCGGCACGACCGGGGTGCCCAAGGGCGTGCCGCTGCGGCACCGCAACCTCGTCGCCGACGTGGTGCAGGGGCGCGCCTGGGTCGGTGGCCTGGAGGACGGCACGGAGCGCTTCCTCGTCGCCCTTCCGCTCTTCCACGCCTACGGAGTGACCGTGAGCGTGCTGCTCGGCGTGAGCATCGGCGCCGTCCTCGTGCTGCTCCCCAAGCCTGAGATCGGGCTGATCATGGACGCCGTCAAGCGCGGTGTGCCCACCTTCGTGCCGGCGGTGCCGCCGCTCTACCAGCGCATCGTCGAGGAGTCCGAGCGCCGCGGGGTCTCGATCCGCGGCATCCGCTACGCGCTCTCGGGGGCGATGTCCCTGCCGGCCGCCCTGGTGGAGCGGTGGGAGGCCGCCACGGGTGGTCTGCTCGTCGAGGGCTACGGGCTGACCGAGACCTCGCCGGTGATCGTCGGCAACCCGATGACCCGCGACCGGCGCCCGGGGTCGATCGGGGTGCCCTTCCCCGACGTGGAGATCCGCATCGTCGACCCCGAGGACCTCGACCGCGACGTCGCCCCCGGCGAGGCCGGTGAGCTGCTGGTGCGCGGCCCGCAGGTGTTCGACGGCTACCGCAACCTCCCGGAGGAGACCGCGGCCGCCTTCCACGACGGGTGGTTCCGCACCGGCGACGTGGTGACGATGGCGGCGGACGGGTTCCTCACGGTGGTCGACCGGATCAAGGAGATCATCATCACCGGGGGGTTCAACGTCTATCCCTCCGAGGTCGAGGCGGTCCTGCGCACCCACGGAGGCGTGGTCGACGTCGCCGTCGTCGGCGTTCCCGACGAGTCCGGCGGCGAGGAGGTGGTGGCCGTCGTGGTGTCCGTCGAGGGCGTGCCGGTGCCCCCCGAGGAGCTGCGGGACCACTCGCGCGACGAGCTGACGCCGTACAAGGTGCCGCGCCGGGTGGTCTTCGTCGACGAGCTGCCGACCAACCCGATGGGGAAGGTGCTGCGCCGCGAGGTCGTGGCGCGGATGCGCGACGCCGGGCCGGACGGAGAGGCCTGACGGCCCGGTCGAAGGTCAGGTGGGAGCGCCTGCCGGGTGGCACGTGCGAACGGAGCCCGGACGCGGTTCGGTCGAGGTGACCCTGACCCGATCACCTCGAGGAGCACGACGTGGCAACGCTGACCGTGTGGAAGTTCGACACTCCTGACGGAGCCCAGAAGGCCGAGGAGGCGCTCGCCGCGCTCCAGAAGCAGGAGCTGATCAAGGTCCTCGACGCGGCGACGGTGTCCTGGGAGGAGGGCAAGAAGAAGCCCAAGACCCGGCAGGCCAACTCGCTGGTGGCCGCCGGGGTCCTCGGCGGGATGTTCTGGGGCCTGCTCTTCGGCATCATCTTCTTCGTCCCGCTGCTCGGGCTCGTGGTCGGGGCGGCGTCGGGCGCCGTCTTCGGCTCGCTCACCGACGTCGGCATCGACGACGACTTCATCGACGAGGTGCGCGCGAAGGTGACCCCGGGGACGTCGGCGCTCTTCGTGCTCTCGACCGACGCGGTCCTCGACCGGGTCCACGACGACCTGCGGGAGAAGGGGATCCACGGCGAGCTGGTCGAGACCAACCTCTCGGCGCAGGAGGAGGCCCGGCTCCGCAAGATCCTCGAGGACGAGGACGCCCACGCGGGGCCCACGCCGACGAGCTGATCCACCGCCGCGGGGCCGCACTAGGCTCCGCGCATGGACCAGCGCGTCGCCCTCGTCACCGGCAGCACCTCCGGGATCGGCGAGGCGGTGGCGCGCCGGTTCGCCCGTGACGGCTGCCACGTGGTCGTGCACTCCGGCGCCAGCGTCGATGCGGGGGAGCGGCTGGCGGCCGAGCTCGGCGGGACCTACGTGCGGGCCGACCTCGCCGACGCGGACGCCGCCGGCGCCATCGTCGCGGCGGAGCTGGCCGCCCTGGGGCGCCTCGACGTGCTCGTCAACAACGCCGGCATCAGCTGGCCCATCCCGCACGACGACCTGGCTGCGGCCACGCCGCAGGCCTGGCGCGAGCTGCTCGAGGTGAACCTGGTCAGCCCCTGGGCGCTCACGACCGCGGCAGCGCCGTACCTCCGTGCCGCGCAGGGCTGCGTCGTCAACGTCACCAGCCACGCCGGCGTGCGGCCCAAGGGCTCGTCGGTGCCGTACGCCGCCAGCAAGGCCGCGCTCAACCACGTGACGCGCCTGCTGGCGGTCGCCCTCGGCCCCGACGTCCGCGTCAACGCGGTCGCGCCGGGCCTCGTCGACACCCCGATGACCGCGGACTGGAGCGCGGCCCAGGAGCTGTGGCGCACCCGCTCGCCGATGCGGCGGGCGGCGACGCCGGAGGACGTGGCCGCCCTGGTGGCCGACCTGGTCGGGCACGACTACCTCACCGGCGAGGTCGTGGTCCTCGACGGCGGGCTCAACCTGACCTGACGGTGCCCAGGTTCGCGTGACACCGGCCACATCGCGCAGTACGTTGCTCTGACCAGAACACGTTCTAGTCGCCGAGGAGCACCCATGCAGACCCGCGCCGCCATCCTGTGGGAGCCGCACACTGAGTGGAGTGTGGAGGACATCGAGCTCGACCCGCCCAAGCGCGGCGAGATCCTGGTCAAGCTCGCGGCGTCGGGCCTGTGCCACTCCGACGAGCACATGGTCACCGGGGACATGGTGCTCGACCCCGAGCTGGCGGAGGCCTTCGGCCTCAAGCAGTTCCCGGTCATCGGTGGCCACGAGGGGGCGGGCGTCGTGCAGGAGGTCGGCCCCGACACGGTCGGCTTCGAGGTCGGCGACCACGTGGTGTTCAGCTTCATCCCGTCCTGCGGCCGCTGCCCCTCGTGCTCCACCGGCTACCAGCACCTGTGCGACCTCGGCGCGTTCCTGCTCTCGGGCCTGCAGCTGAGCGACTTCTCCCACCGCCACCACGCCAAGGACGGCCGGGACCTCGGCATCATGGTCGGGCTCGGCACGTTCTCGCCCTACACGGTGGTCAACGTCGACTCGGCGGTGAAG
>JAEZKN010000009.1 GCA_023415395.1 Actinomycetes bacterium | reverse complement strand
ACGGTGGTCGGTGTCGCCGGCACCGTCACCCAGCTCGCCGCCGTGGCGCTCGGGCTGCCGGCGTACTCCCGCGAGGCGGTCGACCAGGTCGCGCTGCCGGCCCCGGAGGTGCTCGCCACCGTGGACCGGCTGGTGGCCATGACGGTCGAGCAACGGCGGGCGCTCCCGTCGATGCACCCGGGGCGGGCGGACGTCATCGGCGCCGGTGCCCTGATCCTCGGCCAGGTGCTGCGCCGGTCCGGGGCCGGTGCCCTGGTGGTGTCCGAGTCCGACATCCTCGACGGGATCGCCTGGTCGCTGGTCTCGGGTTCCTGAGTTTCGCTGTGGTGCCCGCTGGGCACCGCCAGGAGATGAGCGAGCACAGGAACGCGGACGAGCCGATCGGCGCGCTCGTGCACCGGCTCTCGGAGCAGATCCCCGAGCTCGTGCGCAGCGAGATGCGGCTGGCGCAGGCCGAGCTGGCCCAGAAGGGCAAGCGGGCCGGCCTCGGCATCGGGATGTTCAGCCTGGCCGGGCTGCTGGCCTTCTTCGCGGTGGCGGTGCTGATCGCGACCGCCATCATCGCCCTCGACCTGGTGCTGCCGCTGTGGGCGGCGGCGCTGATCGTCGCCGGCGTGCTGCTGGTCGGTGCCCTGGGCGCCGCCCTCGGTGGCCGCAACGAGCTCGAGCAGGCCACGCCGGTCAAGCCCGAGCACGCCATCGCCGGCGTCAAGCAGGACATCGCGACGGTCAAGGAGCACTCATGAGCACGCCGCAGGAGATCGAGGCGGACCTCGAGCGCCAGCGCGAGCAGCTCGCCGCGACCATCGACGAGCTGCACGACCAGCTCGAGGCGCGGGCCCGGTCCACCGCGAGGCTCGCCGCGATCGCAGCCGGCGTCGCGCTCGTCGGACTCGTCGGGCTCGCCGTCTGGCGCCGCCGCCACTGACCCCCACCACCCCCAGGGAGGAACCACATGTTGTTCGTCAAGCCCAGCCTCGTGATCGGCTTCGCCGCCGGCTACGTCCTCGGTACGCGCGCCGGCCGCGAGCGCTACGAGCAGATCGCGGAGGGCGCCCGGAAGTTCATGGGCAACCCGACCGTCCAGTCCGCCGCGAGCAGGGCGCAGGAGACCGTCGCGACCCAGGCCCCCGTCGTCGCCGAGGCCGTCAAGGACAAGGCCACCTCCGCGGCGTCCGCCGTGGCCGACAAGGTGGGCGGCGACCACGGCTCGGCCCCCGCCGGGACGAACGCCAACCCCTGACCCTGTCCTGATCCTCGGTGGTCGGGCAGCGGGAGGATGGCGCCATGAGCGCCGTCCTCCCACACCCCGCCACGGGCGACCTCTTCCCCTCACCCGTCCCGCCGGGCACCGGCTGGCCGGGTGACCCCGCGGACGCGGCGACCGAGGTCGCCCGCACCCCGGCACAGGTACGCCGCCTGGCCCGGCGCGCCCCGCTCGAGGAGCTCGACGCCCGGATCTCGGTGTGCCGCGCGTGCCCTCGCCTCGTCCGCTGGCGGGAGGACGTGGCGCACACCAAGCGCGCGTCGTACGCCTCCGAGCCCTACTGGGGCCGGCCGGTCCCGGGCTGGGGCTCGCCGACACCCAGCATCCTCGTCGTCGGGCTCGCGCCGGCCGCCAACGGTGCCAACCGCACCGGCCGGATCTTCACCGGCGACCGCAGCGGCGACTGGCTCTTCGCCTCGCTGCACCGCGTCGGGCTCGCCACGCAGGGCACCAGCGTCCACGCGGCCGACGGGCTCGAGCTGATCGACACCCGCATGGTGGCCACGGTCCGCTGCGCGCCGCCGGACAACAGGCCCACGACCACCGAGCGCGACACCTGCGCCCCGTGGATCGAGGCCGAGCTCGGGCTCCTCACCGAGCACGTGCGGGTGGTCGTCGCCCTCGGCGGCTACGGCTGGGACGCCGCGCTGCGCACGTACGCCGCCCTCGGCTGGACCGTGGCCCGGCCCAAGCCGCGCTTCGGTCACGGGGCCGAGGCCACGCTCGTCGGCTCGGACCGCTCCGTGACGCTGCTCGGCTGCTACCACCCCAGCCAGCAGAACACCTTCACCGGCCGGCTCACCGAGCCGATGCTCGACGACGTCCTCGGCCGGGCGGCGCACCTCGGCACAATGTCCCCGTGAGGGACCCGTAGGTCCGACCGCCCCCGTATCCCAATCGGCAGAGGAAGCCGCCTTAAAAGCGGCGCAGTCTGGGTTCGAGTCCCAGCGGGGGCACCCACGGGCCTCGTCAGACGCGCTGCCCCGCCTGGGCCCGGCGGTAGGCGTAGACCGGCTGGTAGCGGTCGTGCAGGGTGGTCACCAGGCTGATCAGGCTCAGGAAGAAGAAGGTGTCCCAGCCGGTGCCGCCGTTGCCGAGCACCCGGTCGGCCAGGGCCACGAGCACGACGTTGACGCCGATGCGCGCGAGCACGGCGTACCCGGCGCTCTCGATCGTCCAGCGCCGGCGCGACGCGAGCAGCGTGATGCCGGCGTTGAGGAGGACGAGCGCGCCGATCGCCAGGAAGAGGCGGAGGTTCGAGGCCGTGATGCCCGGGAGGATCTGGCCGTAGACGACCGAGACCAGGCCGACCAGCACGACCTTCTCCAGCGTCATCCACGACCACACCCACCCGCCGGTCACCCGCAGCGCGGCGAGCGACGCGGCGTTGTCGACCGGGGCCGGGATCGGGCCGGAGGTGAGCTCGAGCGCGTGGTCCGGTCGCGGCAGCCGGGGCCGCACCACGAACCACAGCAGCGCGAGGCCGCCGAGCACGAGGAAGGCCAGCAGCCACCGGGTCCAGGGGTGGTCGCGCAGGGTGTCGGTGACGTCGAGCTGAGCCACGTGCAGCCAGTACTCCTGCGGCAGCTTGACCAGGATCCAGATCGCACCGGCCGTGACCACCCAGGAGCGCATCCGGATCGTCGCCGTCGTCCACCGGAGCGCGACGAGGTGGTAGGCGATGAAGAAGTACTCGAAGGTGTTCGGGAAGATCAGCAGGACGGCGCGCTCGTGGGTGAGCTCGAAGAGGAACGCCCCGGCGAGCCGGTAGTAGAACAGGAACCGGGCGACCGCGACCGCGCCGAGGTTGTCCCAGTTGCGCAGCGTCGTCAGGTACGCGACGGCGAGGTAGAAGATGTCCATCGCCTTGTCGTAGGACTGGTAGCCCGGCGGGTCGTAGCCGAACAGCTGGAAGATCGTCTGGTCGACGCCGTCGAGGACCAGGCAGGCGATGATCGCCGGCAGCGGGAAGCGCGGGATGAGCAGCGGCAGGACGAAGCGCCCGCCGACCACGAGCAGGAAGACCACCTGGTCCATGTGCTGATCATGGCCTCACCGCAGCGGTCCTGCTCGTCGAAACGCGCGGGCGACGACTGCTGGTCGGAGTCCTGCTCCCGCTCCGGCCGCGCTCCCCGCCACCTGCGACGGTGCGTATCGGACGGGAACTCTCCGGGTCCTCCCGGCGTTGAACCCGGTGGACCCACCTAGACTGGGTCGACCCCACAGGCCTCGAGGAGAGACCATGCAGAGCAACAACCCGGTGTTCCGCCGCTCGGAGGAGTTCACCAGCGCGAACGCCTACGGCAACCAGACGTACGCCGGCAACGGGTCCGCCCACCAGGGCTACGGCCAGACCGGCTACACCGACCCGTCCACCTGGAGCACCGGCACGCCCGGCCAGCCGGGGATGCCCGGTCAGGCTCCGGTCGCCACCGGCGGCCCGATGACCGTCGACTCGGTCGTCCAGAAGACCGGCATCTCGCTGGCGGTCGTGATGATCGCCGCGTTCGCCACCTGGGTGCTGACCCCGGACATCACGTCCGCCTCGGTCACCAACGGCGACCTCGGCACCCTGACCGCGCTCATGGTCGTCGGCTCGCTCGGCGCGTTCGTGCTGTCGATGGTCAACTCCTTCAAGCGCGTCATCAGCCCGGCGCTCGTCCTCGCCTTCTGCGTCCTCGAGGGCATCGCCCTCGGCGGCCTGTCGAAGTTCTTCGACGCGCAGTTCGGCGACGGCATCGTCGTCCAGGCGGTGCTTGGCACCTTCGCCGCCTTCGCCGGCACGCTGGCTGCCTACAAGTTCTTCAACATCCAGGTCGGGCAGCGCTTCCGCACCTTCGTGATCGCCGCCGTCTTCGGCATGATCGGCCTCAGCCTGCTCGAGCTCGTGCTCGGCATCTTCGGCAGCTCCATCGGGATCTACGGCTTCGGCGGCATCGGCCTGCTCTTCGCGGTCGTCGGCCTGGTGCTCGGTGTCTTCATGCTGATCCTCGACTTCGACTTCGTCGAGCAGGGTGTCGCCAACGGCATCCCGGAGCGCGAGTCGTGGCGGGCCGCGTTCGCCCTGACCGTGAGCCTGGTCTGGATCTACACCAACCTGCTGCGCATCCTGGCGATCCTCAACCAGGACTGACGCACCACCCAGCGACACCGAACGGGCCCCGGAGCGATCCGGGGCCCGTTTCGTCGTCCCGGGCCGGCCTCACGGCCGGGTCGGGACCTCGGTCGCCCGGACCCGCCAGGCGTCGTCGGCGACCTCGACGCGCAGCACGCCGTCGTCGTAGGTGAGCACCACCGACGCCCGGCCCGTCCCCGTCGCGACGACGGCCTCCAGGTCGCGCTCGACCGCGCGGTACGCCGCCGCCTCGACCGCCCGCGCCAGCCCGGCCGGGACGTCGAGGCCGAGGGTCA
>JAEZKN010000006.1 GCA_023415395.1 Actinomycetes bacterium | reverse complement strand
GGTCGCGCTGCGGGCCACCGGTGGCTACGGCAAGAAGACCTGGTCCCTCGAGACGGGCACCCTGCCGCCGGGATTGACCCTGAGCCCGACCGGCACGCTGTCGGGCGTCCCGACCGCGGCGGGCACCACGGAGGTGCGGTTCACGGTCGTCGACGTCGACGGGCGCGTCGCCTCCAGCCCGACGCTCACGCTCGCCGTGACCTGACCTGCGCCGAGGCCGGGAGGCCTCAGCGCACCGTGACGAAGATCGGGTTGGAGTAGAACCACAGGTCGTCCCAGGGGGACTCCAGACCGTCGGCGGCCGGCTCCATCTCGTCGGTGCTCGTGCCGCGCACCCGGAGGTAGGAGCTGGTCGTGACGTCGCGCAGGGTGTGCCGCACGACGTACTCGTCCCCGGACCGGCGGAAGTCGCTGCGGCCGTAGCGGGCGACGACCTTCGTGGTCGGGTTGGTGGCGGCCGCACGGTCGGTGACCGGGCCGGTCACCTCGCCGACGATGAGGTCGACCCGGCGGACCTGCGGCCGGTCGCCGTGGGCGTTCGTGCCCCGCAGCGGCCGGAAGCGGATCTCGACGTCGACGTCGTTGTCCCGGCGGTCGGTGACGGTGACGGTCTGGCCCACGGTGGCGGTGTGCTTGCCGTGGGAGGCGGTGACGTCGAGGCCGGTGACCAGGTCGCCGGTGGTGACGAAGATCCGTCCGGTGCGCAGCCCGTCCATGATGTCCCCGTAGGCCTGCCGGGCGTGCACGTAGGTCTTGGAGTACTCACCGGGCCAGAAGTCCGAGCCGCCGCGGGTCCAGTGGACGTGGGAGTCGGACGTGGCGGTGATCCACCACTTGCGGCCCTCGCCCAGCAGCGAGTCCCACAGGCCGCCGACGACGGCGGTCATCTGGTCGTAGCCGCCGTGGGTGGGGTGGCCGCCGTAGCCGCCGCGCGCGCCGCCGTTGAGCGGGCCGGCCTGGTGACCGGGTGCCCCCTCGAAGCCGACGTAGACGTCCGGCGCCGCGTCCTGGTTGTTGCGGAACTCCTGCGGGGTGTCCTGGCCCCACACGCCCAGGCCGGTGGCCGAGCGTGCCGCGTGGTGGGCGATCACCAGCGGCCGGTGCTTCATCCGCTGCGCGTAGGTGAGGAACTCGATCATCTTCGCCTCGGTGTCCCGGGAGGGGTCGGCGGGGAAGGGGTCGCGCTTGTTGTAGCGGGACTCGAGCTCGTAGAGGAGCTGGGCCTCGTCGTTGCGGCGCGGGATCATCAGCGTGTGGTGGTCCATGGCCGGCGCGTCGAACTCCATGCCCCAGAACTGCAGGACCTCCGGCACGAGGTCGCGGGACTTCAGCAGGTCCGGGTAGGCCAGCTCGAGGTTGACCTTGGAGTGGGTCGGGCCGCCGTGGTCGGTGCACATCACCCAGGACAGGCCGAAGCTCTTGGCCATGATCGCGTTGGTGACGATCGGGTAGACGGCGTCCGCCCCCTTGGCGAAGCGCGGCGGCGTCGTTGTGGTGTCGAACTCACCGGAGTACTCGGAGTGGACGTGGTGGTCGCCGGAGCGCCAGGCCCGGCCGCGCTTGCCGCCGTGACCGTGACCGTGGCCGTGGGGCGCGCCGTGCCCGCCGGCGGCCGCGGCGATCCCGGGCAGGCTCGAGGCGGCGGCCAGGGTGGCGCCCACGCCGGTCACCTTCATCAGCTGGCGCCGGGACGTGCCGGTCGCCCGGGGGTCGGCCGGGTCCACCTCCTCCCAGCCTCCGGACGGTGCGCCGTGCTGGTGGTCGTGCTGGTGGTGGCCGTGGTGGTCGTGGTGGTGGTCGTGCTTGCTCATCGGTTCCGAGCTCCTGGAGGACGTGGGGGTGGTCGCCCTCATCGGACCGGCCGTGCGTGAACCCGGCGTGAACCCGGGCCGAGCCGGACCCGAACTCCTGGCCGCCAGGTGTGAGCGAGATGACAGCGACCGGGCTAGGCCGCTGAGGGCGCACTCCGCGTTCGTCGTACCGGTGCTCCTCGCCGGCCCTAGGCTCGATCGGTGCGCCTCACCCGTCTCACCCGTCCCATTGCCGCCGGCGCGGCCGCCCTCCTCCTCACCACCGCGTGCAGCGGCGGATCGGGGGAGAGCGACGGCTCCTCCGTCGAGGCGGCCGGCGCCCACACGGGCCGCGAGGGCGACGGGTGGACGGTGCTCCACTACTCGATGGCCGACACCAACCTCGAGCCGTTCATGGTCGCCGACGTCAACGAGCTCGGCGAGGTCGGCTCGAACGAGAACCTCCAGATCCGCGAGTTCATGGACCGCTCGGCCGGGTACGGCGAGGACCCGCTGCTCGACCAGGGCGACTGGGTGGGCGGCCGCGTCCTCGACCTCGGCGAGCCGGGCACCAGCACGGTCGTCGAGGAGCTCGGCGACGTCGACTCGGCCGACCCTGCGACCCTCGCGGCGTTCATCGCGGACGGCCTGGAGACCCACCGGGCGGCCCACTACGCGCTGGTCATCAGCGACCACGGCGCCTCGTGGCCCGGCATCGGGCCCGACGAGGGCACCGACGACTACAGCGTCCTCGACCTCGACGAGATCGTCGCCGCCATCTCCGACGGCCTGAAGCAGGCCGGCGTGGACAAGCTCGACCTGCTCGGCTTCGACGCCTGCCTGATGGCCAACTACGAGGTGGCCAGCGCCGTCGCGCCGCTCGCCGAGCGCCTCGTCGCCTCCCAGGAGCTCGAGCCCGGGCACGGGTGGGACTACACCTCGCTCCAGGTCCTCGCCGACGACCCGACCACCACGGTCGACGCGCTCGGCTCGGCCATCATCGACGGGTTCGCGGCCCAGGCCGAGGCGGCCGGCACCGAGGACGAGATCACCCTCTCGATGGTCGACCTGACGAAGATGGACGCCGTCGACGAGGCGGTGGACGCCTTCGCCGAGACCCTGGCCGAGGAGTCGGCGACCGTCGCCCCGGCCGTCGGCCGGGCCGAGGCCGTGACGCTGTCCTTCGGCAAGAGCCCGGACGCGTCCCAGGACATGCACCTCAACGACCTCGGCCTGCTCGCCGCGGCCATCGGCGAGAACGCACCCGAGGCGGCCGACCGCGCCGACGCTGTCGTCAGCGCGCTCGAGGACGCGGTCGTCGACTCCGTCGACGGCGTGGTCACCGCGGGCGCGACCGGCCTCTCGATCTACCTGCCCCCCGTCGTCGACCTCGCCGACCCGGCGTACCTCGACGTCTCCTCGGCCGGCGAGTGGTCGGACTTCCTCGACGCCTACTACGGCGCGGGCGCCGCGATCCCGGAGGAGGAGCGGGCGCAGTTCACCGACCCCGACGACGGCCCGGAGGTCACCTTCGACGACGGCGGCATCACGCTGACCGGCACCTTCGACCCCGCCGGACTGGGCAACGTGACCGAGGCGTCGATCAGCTACGCGATCGTCAACGACGACAGCTCGATCACCTACTACGGCGAGGAGATCGCCGACTTCGACGACAGCGGCGATGCGCCGAGCGTGCTCGGCACCTACGACCTCACCGTCATGGAGCTCGACGACGGCTACGACTCCGCCTACGCCTACGTCGCGCTCGACCTGAGCGACGACCTGAGCACGGCGTACTTCGACATCCCGATGACCTACTACGCCTCCACCGACCCGCGGCAGCGCGACCCGAAGGACGCGCTGCTGTCGCTGGTCATGGACATCGAGGCCGGCAAGTTCTCCAGCGAGACGATCTACATCTACGACGAGGTGTCCGGTGGGTACGGCGAGCTCGCCCCCGACCCCGAAGGCGTCCTCGTGCCCGACGTGCTGACCGTGACCGCGGCGGGTGAGCAGGTGTGGGAGCCGACCACCGACGTCGGTCTCTGGGCCGACATCCCCAACCTGACCTACGACTTCGTGCCGCTCGACCCGGGCACCACCATCCAGGCCGACCTGACCGTCTACGACTTCGGCGGCAACTCCAGCACGCTGAGCTCCCTGGTGGAGGTGCCGTGACCGGCGCGCTGCTCGGGGC
>JAEZKN010000001.1 GCA_023415395.1 Actinomycetes bacterium | reverse complement strand
GCCGCCGGTCCATGACCGGTCAGCGGCGGACCCGCCGGCGCGGGACGCCGCCCCGGCTGCCGCGGTAGGTGCCACCTCCGCCGCGTCTGGGGTAGACGGGCGGCGCGGCCCGCCGCGGCTGCACGATCGGAGGCACCGTCACCGGGCTCCGCTCCGCGACCGGGACGGCGACACCGGACTGGCCCAGCTGCTCCCAGGGGAGCACCCGGTCCGAGCCGGTGCGTCGTGCGAGCGTCATGGCCTGCGCGGAGGTCAGCCACTCCTCGGCCGGCTCGGCGATGTCCATGAGCAGCGTCTCGAACTCGCCGCGCGAGGTCTCCAGGATGTGCGGGCCGGCGAGCCAGCGCAGCACCTCCCGGCCGGTGACGGCCATCCGCTGGCGCGGCGAGCTCTGGAGCCGCTCGTCGAAGTAGCGGATGAGGACCTCGTCGACGACGTCCCACGCGTTGTCGGCGCCGAAGAGGTCCTTGACGTCCTCGGACCCCAGGATCCGGAAGCACTCCTCGAGCACCTGCATGACCTCGATGCGCATCACGTTGAGGTGGCCGAACGAGGTGAACTTCAGGTTGTTGCGCAGGTCGAGCCCCGAGCGCCGTACGACGGCGATCGAGCCGAAGCTCGGGTCGAGCGCCCGCTCGCGGATCACGTCGGAGATGCGCTTGTCGCGCCAGAAGAGCGTGACCTGGTTGACGAAGTGCCCGAAGAGCATGTGGAAGTCGGTGTTCGGCCTGCTCTGCGCGGACCCCAACCCCTTGCCGTAGCCGAGCACCCGCCGGTAGGCGTCCCACCGATCCCTGCGCGTGTAGCGCAGCACGTCGCGGCGGTCGAACTGGTAGAGCCGGTAGGCGCCGGGCCCGCTCGAGAGCCGGACCGCGCCGGACTCGAAGAGCTCCTTGAGCTTCTGCACGACCTTGAACACGCCGATCGCCTCGTGCTGGTAGAGGTAGTAGAGGTCGCCGACCGCGACGATCCGCTCGGAGTTGACGTTGTCGTCGTACGGCGCGACCCCGTGCGTGGTCAGCGTCTCGCCGAAGTGCGTGGCCGCCTCCGGGCCGATACCGACCAGCGACGCCAGCCCGAGGTCCGGCGGGGCGGTGCCCGTCTCGTCGGCGCGGACCGCCGCCTCGACGAGGGTGTCGATCTGGCCGTTGATCTCCTCGGCCAGCGCGGGGTTGGACACCAGGCTCCCCGAGAGCCGGTCGGCGACCTGCTCGCGGAGCGCGTGGATCCGGTCGATCCGCTCCTGGTACTCCTTCTCGGTCAACATGTCACCGGCCCGCCTTCCTGGTCTTGCCTCGCGAGTGGTCGGGGGACTTCCTGGCAGCGCTCCTCGTGGGGGTCGCCGCCGGCTGGACCGCGGCATCGTGGAATGCGCTCGAGCCCCCTGGTCCATCGGCAGGCGGTGAGCCGTTCCCGTCCAGCAGGTCCAGCCCGTTCTCGTACTCGTCGATGTAGTAGCTGTCGCCGTCGTCGTTTTGGCTGGGATCCTCCTGGGCGTTGCTGACGGGCGGAACCGACGGAGACCCGGCCGGCACGAGGCGTGGCCACGTCTTGGGCTCAGGCGCGTGCACGATCCGGCCGGTTTCGCGATCCAGCACCGCGAGGGGCAGGTGCGACGCGGGGATGCGCGCGGGGCCTGGGGCGAGGATCCCCTCAAGGCCAGACCAGCCCTCGAGGAGTGTGCCGAGTTCGGTCGAGTCGAACACCGCGGACATCGTGTCCTCGTCAACGGTCGCGGATCGTCCCAACGGCTTGAGGTACTTCGGCGCCGCACTTTCGGTCTCGTCCCCAGGCGTGTTCTCGGCGCGCACGAAGCAGGGCACGTGCTGCGGGCGCACGTTCATCGCGCGCACGTCGACGTTGACGAGGCTGCTCGTTTGCTCACCTGTCTTCAGAGGGGTGAGGTCCGCCTCGATGAGCACGATTTCGGCATAGCGACCGATACCCCTGGCCTGGCGAGCGAGCTCCCAGAGAAGCCTCGAGAGTCCGTCGACTGCGATCTCCACCCGGGCCGCGAACATGCCTGGCGGCCACCTCAGGGACGAGCCGGACCGCAGGTAGCGCACGAACGGAGAGCCATTGCTGCTGACCTCCGGCTTGATCGGATTGCTCAACAGCTCGCGAACTGCGCGGTCCAGCGCGATAGCTGTGGGAGCGAGAGCTGCCACGATCCCGTCGCGACCGGCGTCCTGTGCGAGACGACGACCCTCGTCAGAGAGGAAGGCCCGCAGCCAGGACAGCAGGCCGTCCAGCGTGAGGTTCTCATCCTTGCTGAGGATGATGGTCCGGCGCTCAGGCAGGGAAAGCATCACCGAGTCGAAGATCGCCTCGAGTTCGTCCACTTGGTCGCTCGCGGCATCCATGAGGCGGGACATGCGGATCAGGCTCGTCCCGAGGAAACCCGCTCCTGCGGTTCCCGTGAAGCGAGGGCACTCGGCCTGCCAGGCATCGCTCAGATCGCTCACCATGTCCACGAGCGTCCAGAACGACGTGCGAACGCCCTCCTCCTCGACCGTGTTGACGTTGTCGTCGATGAGTCCGAAGCGCTCGCGCAGGGCGCCGAGCTGCCCGCCGACGTTGTCTGGGGTCCGGTGTGCGGCACGGCCCAGCAGCCCGCTGAAGTACGAGTTGACCATCGCGATCCGCGGCCCTCCGGGGGCGCCGAGCTCGTCGACGAGTTTCTGCACGGCGTTGCGGACGATGAGACGGTACCCGTCCATGTCCTGCACGTCTCCGTCGACCCGCAGCGGGGTGAGCCCGTCGAGGATGCGGAGGATTTCGGTCCGCGCGATCGTCGCCCGCCGATACAGCGACGCCTGGCCACCCGTGATCGCGCCGAGGTCGGACTGGATCGCGTAGCCGCGGGGGACGAACTCCGCCTTGATGTGCCCCTCCACCGGGACCAGCCGGAACGCGGCAGTCAACGCATCCGTGAACGCCTGGGGGTCCTCCGCGCGGCTGCGCACGCCGAGCACGTCCCGGATCGCGGCCCGGACCTGCGGGCCCTGGTCAGCCAGCGCGACCGGCCCGGACCCGGCCGGCGTGCCGACCAGCGTCGGGAAGGCCTGGTCGACGTCGACGACGGGGATGTGGCCGGATGACTTCGGGCTCATGTGCTCCTCCTGGTGTTCTCGGTCGCCGGCTGGCCGGCGTCGTGCGTGTGTTCGTGCGCGGGTTCCTGCGTGGCGGCGTGGGCGAGCCAGATCGAGACCAGCTCGGCGACCTCCTGCCAGACGGCGCGGGTGCCGGTGACGGCCTCCTGGAGCGGCTGCTCGCAGCGCTCCTGGGACTGCTCGATGCTCACCTGCCAGGCCCGCCAGTCCTGCCCGCCACGACGCGCCGCCTGGCGCATGGTCGCGGTGGCGTCGTAGGAGCGCAGGTCGCGCCAGTAGCGCAGCGCCGCTGCCGCGATCGCGCCGTCGACGAAGGCCAGCCGGTCCGCGATCCGGCGCGGCCCGTCGATCCGGGCCAGCTCGTGGACCGCGAGCACGACCGAGGCCTGGAGCTCGGAGACCTGCTCGGCGAACGCGTCGACGGCGGCGGTCTCGCTGCCCTCAGGCCGGTCCTCGTGAGCGATCATCACCAGCTCGGTGACGGCCTCGGAGAGGCGGGAGGTCGAGGTGCGCAGGTCCTGGAGCGCGGCGGACATCGTCATGCTCAGCTCCCGGTCAGCGCCTGGTAGAAGTTGCGCATCGCGGTGTCGGGCGCGGTGAGCCCGCGGTCGACGGCGATGCGGACGGCTCCGATGAGGAAGCGCTCCGGGACGACGCCAGGGTCGACGCCCCGGGCGAGCCGGCCCGCGGCCTCCTCGATCATCGCCTGCTGCCGCGGCTCGAAGGTGATCACCTGGCGCAGCGAGCGGTCGCCGAGCGAGGGGAACCGCGTGTAGCAGATCGAGTCGACGACGACCTGGGTCGCCTCGCGCTGGGTGGCCAGCATCGCCCGGGGGATGGTGGTCCCGGCGGTCGTCGGGTAGAGCCGCTTCCAGATCCGGTCGTACTCCGTGGCGCTCTGGTCGAAGCCCATCCGGCGCAGCAGGTGGGTCGAGATTCCCGTGCGCAGGTACGGCGTGGGGTGCACGCCGTGCGGCGAGAACGCCAGCACCTGTTCGGGGCTGCGGCCGATCACGTCCATGAGTGAGGCGACGAACGCCTCGCCGCCGAGCATGCAGCCCATCAGGTCCGCGAAGATCTCGCGGTTCCACCGCGCCCAGGTGCGCGCGACCGGCCGCGGCAGGCCGGCAGCGATCAGCGCGCGGTACATCGTGCGCGGGATCGCGTCCTCCAGCTCGAGCTCGTTCTGCAGGTTGTGGCAGACCTCGTGGAGGATCGCGCCCATCGTCCAGGGGTTGACCATCCGGTGGTAGGGCAGCTGCACCAGCGGGAACGGGTTGAGCTGCCGGCCGAGCCTGCGCAGCGGGATGTTGCGGCGATAGGTCGCGGGGCTGAACCCGGTGCGCATGTAGGCGAACGGTGCCGGGCTGGGGATCGACCGCGCCCGGCCCAGGTGCATGTGCACGTGCTGGTAGCAGTCGAGCGCGATCTTGTCGCAGGCGTAGAGCCAGTCGCCGAAGGCGCCCTGCCGCTGGCCGAAGAGCTCGAAGTAGAAGTCCCAGACCCTCTCGGTCGCCCGGACCCAGTCGTGCGCCTTGGCCTTGCGCCGCAGCAGCTCGGCCAGGTCCACGGATCCCGGGTTGCGCGCGGCGGCGCGCCCGGACCGCTCGACGTCCGCGACCGCTCGCTCCAGCGGCCGGCGGAGCCGCGCCAGCAGCTCGTTGACCGCCTGGACGTGCGCCTCGGACGGCCGCGCGTGCGACGTGCCGAACTCGGTGCGGCGGAAGTCGCGCAGGGCGTCGAGGTGCCGGCGGACGTTGACGCCCTGCCCGGTGGCGAAGGACACCAGCGGGGTCTGGCGTGCGGGTGCGGAGTCGACCCTCCGCACCCGGGCGACAGG
>JAEZKN010000582.1 GCA_023415395.1 Actinomycetes bacterium | reverse complement strand
ACGCCGAGCTCCCACGCGCGGGTCAGGGTCGAGAAGTACGCCGTGACCGGCGAGGCCTCCGTGGCGACCACCGACCAGGCCAGCGACAGCGCCACGACGCCCGCGGCCAGCAGGCCCACCGCGACCCGGAGCCGTCCCCGGCCGCGGGCCAGCACGACCGCCGCCAGCACCAGCACCGGCCACACCAGGTAGAACTGCTCCTCGACCGCGAGCGACCAGTAGTGCTGGAGCGGCGAGGGCGGCTGCCCCTGCGCGAAGTAGTCGGTGCCGGTCTGCGCCTCGCGGATGTTCGCGGCGAAGAACGTCGCCCACACGGCGTCGGTCAGGATCGTCTGCACCCGCAGGAGCGGCAGCGTGAGCAGGGAGACGACGACGGTCACCACGGTCACGACGGTCGCCGCCGGGAGGATCCGGCGCGCACGCCGGGCGTAGAAGCCGGCCAGGGAGATCCGTCCGTCCCGCTGGCACTCCCGCAGCAGCAGGCCGGTGATCAGGTAGCCCGAGACGACGAAGAAGACGTCGACGCCGACGTAGCCGCCGGGCAGGCGCGCCGGTGAGAGGTGGTGCGCGATGACGAGCAGCACGGCGACCGCCCGAATCCCTTGGACGTCGGGACGGAACGTCAGCCTCGTGGGCGCCCGGCCGGCCACGCGGGCACGCTAGCACCGGCGCACGGGCGCTCCGGGGCCCTTCGGACGCGCCGTCGGTAAAGAATCCCGCGGGCTCGGCGCGGGTGGAGAATCGCTGTCGTATCCGCCCGGTCCCGTTCGTGGCAGGGGTGACGGCGGGCAGCGGGCCCGCCCGGACGAGCCGGACGGACCGACCGACCGGACGAAGGAGCCCCGATGGCGCACTACCTCATCTACTTCAACCAGCAGTGGGTCGGCGACCACGACGAGGAGTGGTTCCGCGGACGCGTGGAGCCCTCGCTCGCGGTCGTGAACGAGATGAAGGAGGCGGGCGTGCTCGTCTTCGCCGGCGGTCTCGAGGAGGACCTCGACCTGGCGTTCAGCGCCGACGCCACCAGCGGCGAGGTGCTGGTCACCGACGGGCCGTTCGCGGAGGCCAAGGAGTGGCTCGGCGGCCTGACGATCGTCGACGTCCCCGACGAGGCCGAGGCGCGCCGGTGGGCCGGCAAGGTCGCCGTCGGGTGCGGCTGGCCCCAGGAGGTGCGGCCGTTCGGGGCGACCCCGGAGATCGGTTGGGGCGGACCCGTCACAATGGAGTCGTGACCGAGCTGCCCCGGAAGGCCGTGGCGCGGACGGCGAAGTTGGCTGCGCTGCCGCTGGGGTATGCCGGGCGCAGCGCGCTCGGGCTCGGCAAGCGGATCGGCGGGAGGCCCGCCGACGCGGTGATGTCGGAGATCCAGCAGCGCACCGCCGAGCAGCTCTTCCGCACGCTCGGGGAGCTCAAGGGCGGCGCGATGAAGGTCGGGCAGATGCTGTCCGTGCTGGAGTCGGCGCTGCCGGAGGACCTGGCGGAGCCGTACCGGGACCAGCTGACGAGGCTCCAGGACGCCGCTCCCCCGATGCCGACGCAGACCGTGCGCGACATCCTCGCCCGCGACCTCGGCCCCGACTGGCAGGAGCGGCTGGTCTGGCTGGACGGCGGGCCGACCGCCGCCGCGTCCATCGGGCAGGTCCACCAGGGCCGCTGGCACGACGGGCGCGAGGTCGCGGTCAAGGTGCAGTACCCCGGCGCCGGCGAGGCGCTGCTCGCCGACCTGCGCCAGCTGTCCCGGGTCGCCCGGACCGCCGCGCCCCTCGTCCCGGGGCTGGACCTCAAGCCGCTGGTCGCCGAGCTCCAGGAGCGGGCCAAGGACGAGCTCGACTACGAGCTCGAGGCCGAGGCGCAGCGGACGTTCGCGGCGGCCTTCCGCGACGACCCGGAGATCGTCGTGCCCGACGTGGTCGAGGTCGGCCCGACCGTGCTGGTCACCGAGTGGCTCGAGAGCACCTCCTCGATGGCCTCGATCATCCGCGACGGCACCCAGGAGGAGCGCGACCACTACGGCGAGCTGTTCGTCCGCTTCCTCTTCTCCGGCCCCTCGCGCACGGGGATGCTGCACGCCGACCCGCACCCGGGCAACTACCGCGTCCTGCCCGAGGGTCGACTGGGCGTGCTCGACTTCGGTGCGGTCGCCCGACTGCCCGAGCGGGGGCTGCCCGAGGCCATGGGCCGGCTGCTGCGCGTCGCCGGCGAGGCCGACCTCGACGGGCTGGTCGAGGGGCTGCGCGCGGAAGGGTTCATCCGTGACCGGGTCACCGTCGACCCGCAGCTGCTCTACGACTACCTCGCGCCGTTCGTCGAGCCGACCAAGGTCGAGCGGTTCCGCTTCAGCCGGGAGTGGATGCGCACCCAGTTCGCCCGCATCAACGACCCGCGCAGCCCGGCCTACACCGTCGGCATCAAGCTCAACCTGCCGCCGTCCTACCTGCTCATCCACCGCACCTGGCTGGCCGGCGTCGGCGTGCTCTGCCAGCTCGAGTGCGAGGCGCCGTTCCGGCAGATCCTGCAGGAGTCGCTGCCCGGCTTCGCCGCGGACTGACGCCTACTCGCCGGTCTGCCCGTCGACCGACTGCCGGATCAGGTCCGCGTGGCCGTTGTGGCGCGCATACTCCTCGACCAGGTGGAGCAGGATCCAGCGCAGGCTGAACGGCTCGCCGCTGCGCGAAGGTACGGCGGACAGGTCGTCCAGGCCGTGCGCGGCGATGACCGCGTCGGCGTCGGCGACCATCGCGTCGTAGAGCGCCCAGATCTCCTCGGGCGAGTCGTCGGCGGCGCTGTGCCAGTCCCAGTCCGGGTCGGCGTCCCAGTCGACCGAGCGCCACGGCTCGCGCGGCTCGTCCCCGGCGAACCGCTCACGCAGCCACGAGCCCTCCACCAGCGCCAGGTGCTTGACCATGCCGCCGAGCGTCATGTCCGAGGGCGGGAGCGTGGCGGCGAGCTGGGCCGCGTCGAGCCCGCCGGCCTTCCGGCGCAGCGTGTCGCGGTGGTACTGCAGGAACGCCACCAGCAGCTCACGCTCCTCGCCGTGCGTGGGCGGGTCGACGCGGGCCGCGGGGCCGCTCATCGAGGCTTCCTCGTCGTGACGCAGTAGGTCGTGCCGACCGGGTCGGTGAGCACCGTCCACTCCTCGTGGCGGGCGCCCGGGGTCGCGCCGAGCGCGACGTGGCGGGCGACCTCGGCGTCCCGGTCCTCGGCCGCCAGGTCGAGGTGCGCGGAGACCGCGGGCGCCTCGTCGTCGAGGCGCTGGACCAGCCACCGCAGCGGCTGGGTGTCGGGCGGCTCCAGCCGAGCGAACTCGCGGCTCACCTCGTGGTCGAGCTCCCATCCGGTCAGCGCCCGCCAGAACTCCACCTCCACGTCGTACGCCGAGGGTGGGATGTCGAGGCAGACCTGGTCGACCATCGACCGGCCGCCGGGCCAGGTCGTCGGCCGGGGGCGCCGGGAGGTGGGATGGGTGACGAGGCAGAAGACGAAGCCGCCGGGCGAGCGCAGCACGACGTACCCCTCCTCGTGGCGCACCAGGACGTGCCCGCCGAGCTCGGTCGCGGCCTCGGCGGCGAAGGTGGGGTTCTCGACGTGCAGGTCGAGGTGGAGCCGGCCGTCGCCGTCGGCCAGGCCCTGGAGGTCGAGGTAGTCGTCGCCGTCGGGCGGCAGGAGCGAGGCGAACTCGTCGTGCGCGCCCCGGCGCGGCGACACTGGATGGCCGGTCACGCCGGACCAGAACTCCAGGGCGCGGTCGAGGTCGCCCCGCGGGAGGTCGAGGAAGGCGGTGACCCAGAACGGGCTCGTGGTCACGACACGGCCTTGTGCAGCACGGCGCCGGTCGGCGTGACCCGGACGTCGTCGCCCTCGGCGGAGGCGGTGCCGTCGACCAGCAGCGTCATGCCCCCGCTCACCAGCGGCGGGAAGAGCAGCGTGACCTCGGGGCTGGCGGCGACGTTGGCGACCGAGCCCCGCCCGGGGGTCGCGACGACCAGCGTGCCCGACTCCGGGACCGCCCGGACCGACACCGCCTTCACCCGCCCCTCGCGGGTCGTCAGCAGGTAGCCGCGGTCGAACTCCCGCAGCCGGTCCGGGATCTCGGCCAGGTCCACGACGACGCTCATGGGTCGAGGCTATCGACCCAGCGCTCGCCTGCCACCCGGGTTCGCGCCGCGCCTGCGGTGAGCTCGGCGACCAGCGCGGCCAGCCGGCCCTCGTCCTCGGGGGGTACGCCGAGGTGCAGGGTCACCCGGGCGGCGTACTCGCTCCCGACGACCGTCACCCCGCGCGCCCGCAGGTCGCTCTCCACCCGGCCGGCGTCGGCGTGGTCGAGCTCGAGCAGGTGCTCGCGGACCAGGCTGCGGCGCAGCGTCCCGGCGGCGTCGAGACCGGCGCGCACCGCGTCGCCATAGGCCCGGACCAGGCCACCGGCGCCGAGCAGCGTGCCGCCGAACCAGCGGGTGACCACGGCGACGACGTCCTCGACCCCGTGGCCGCGCAGCACCTCGAGCATCGGGGCCCCCGCCGTGCCGGCCGGCTCGCCGTCGTCGGAGGAGCGCTCGACCCCGGGATGGATGCGGAAGGCGGTGCAGTGGTGCCGGGCGTCCCAGTGCTGCTTGCGCAGGCCCTCGACGACCGCCCGCGCGGCCGGCTCGTCCTCGACCCGGTGCAGGGTGCAGAGGAAGCGCGAGCGCTTGACCTCGATCTCGGCCTCGGCGTCGCGCGCGATCGTCAGGTAGCTCACCACGCGCCCAGCACCTCCCCCGCCAGGGTCACCACGAAGGCCGACACGACCAGGATGAAGAAGACCCGGACGAAGCGGGCGCCGCGGGAGACGGCGGTCCGTGCGCCGACGTACCCGCCGACCACGTTGGCCGCGCCCATCACGAGCGCGACCTGCCACACGATCGCGCCCTGGGGCGCGAAGACGAGGATGGCGGCGAGGTTCGTGGCCCAGTTGGCCAGGCGCGCCTTGGCGGTGGCCTCCAGGAAGGAGTAGCCCATCAGCCCGACGAGGGTGAACACGAAGAAGCTGCCCGTGCCGGGGCCCAGCGCGCCGTCGTAGAACCCGATGAGCAGGCCGGTGACCATGGCCGCGGCCAGGTGCCGGTGGCCACGGAAGCGCAGCGCGGTCCGCTCGCCGAGCTCGGGCCTGAGCAGCACGTAGCCGCCGACGACCACGAGCGCCACCAGCACGATCGGCTCGAAGGCCTCCCGCGGGATCCGGCTCGCGGCCGCCGCCCCGGCGGCCGAGCCGAGGAAGGCCAGCACCATCAACGGCAGGAACGTGCGCGGGTCCGGCCTGATCCGGCGGTAGTAGGTCGCCGCGCTGACCGTCGTCCCGCAGATCGAGGCCACCTTGTTCGTGGCGAGCACCTGGACCGGGGCGGCGTTCGGCATCCCGAGCAGCAGCGCGGGCAGCTGGATCAGCCCACCGCCGCCGACCACCGCGTCCACGAAGCCCGCAGCCAGCGCGGCGAGGCCGAGCAGGGCGAGCACGGCGGCGGAGGGGTCGTCCATCGCCCGCCATCCTCCCGCACGACGCAGGCGTGGACATCGGACGCCCGGGGTAGGTAAGTCGCGACGTCGGCCCACCGTCGGCCGACCCTCTGCTCACCCTGCGCCGACCCTGCGTCGATCCACCCCGAGAGGACACCCATGCTCCGCACCCGTCTCGCCCGCCTCGCACCGGCCGTCGCCGCGGCCGCCCTCGTCGTCCCCGCGCTGGCGCCGACCGCGCAGGCGGCCCCCGCGCCGAAGGTCCCGTCGGTGGCCGCGATCGCCAAGGTCTATCCCCACCTCGCGGGCGGTCAGGCCTTCGAGAGCAAGATCGACGACGTCCGCGCCCCGGCGAGGAAGTGCAACAAGACCACGAAGGTCAAGGGCGCGACCGGGACCGGCGTCACCTACCTGACCGCGGACTCCGCACCCGCGACCGGTGCCGCGCCGGGCCTGACCCTGGTCGCCTACCGCCTCCCGTCGGCGGCCAAGGCGAAGGCGCTGCTCGCCAGCTACGCCACCCAGGCCAAGAAGTGCCCCGGCGGTGGCATCGTCGTCCCGGGCATCACGAGCACCAAGGCCAAGGCCTTCAAGGTCAAGCTGGGCGACACCAGCCAGGGCGTCACGGTCACCATCAAGACCGACAGCGGGGCGACCTACGTCAGCAACGTCATCCTGGTGCGCACGGGCAAGTTCATCGTCAACGCGGTCACCTCGGCCTCGGACGGCGTGAAGCCGTCGACCAAGAAGTCGATCAAGGCCGCCGCGCTCGCGGTGAAGACGGCCGCATGATCCACCGCCTGCTGGTCGGGCTCGTCGCCGGCGCCGTCCTGGTC
>JAEZKN010000570.1 GCA_023415395.1 Actinomycetes bacterium | reverse complement strand
CGTCGAGCGGCGCACCTCCCCCGCCGCCGGCCGCCTCGGGCAGCCCGATGGCCGGCACGCCCATCCCGACCAGCGCCTCCCAGGCGGGCGCGAAGGTCGCCTCGGCGTCCTGCTCCGCGTCGCGGGCGAGCTCGCGGCCCCGCAGGTTGGCGGCCCACTTGCGCAGGCTCGAGGCCAGCTCGACGTGCTCGTCGGAGATCCCGATGGTCAATGCAGCCTCCGCAGCGGTGGTCTCGAGACGGGCGCAGGACGCCCTCCTCGACCACCGATAACTAGAACGTGTTCCAATCCTACTAGAGTCGGGGGGTGACCAGCGACTGGAGGAGCCACGCCCGCGCCGCCAAGGGCTTCATGCCCGAGGACGAGGGCGAGCTGCTGCACCGCTACGCCCGCGAGCGGCTCCCCCACGGACCGGTGCTCGAGGTCGGCACCTACTGCGGCAAGTCCGCGATCTACCTCGGCGCAGCCGCCCGCGAGGTCGGTGGCCCCCAGTCCGTGGTCTTCACCGTCGACCACCACCGCGGCTCGGAGGAGAACCAGGCCGGCTGGGAGCACCACGACGCCTCGCTCGTCGACGACGAGTTCGGGCTGATGGACACCCTGCCGGTCTTTCGCAAGACCCTGGCCCGCGCCGGGCTGGAGGACCAGGTCGTCGCCGTGGTCGGGAGGAGCACGACCGTGGCCGCGCACTGGCGCACTCCCCTGTCGCTGCTCTTCATCGACGGGGGGCACGCCGAGGAGCACGCGCAGAACGACTACTCCGGCTGGGCGCACTGGATCGCCCGCGACGGGCTGCTCGTGATCCACGACGTCTTCCCGGACCCGGCCGACGGGGGGCAGCCGCCGTACCACGTCTTCCTGCGCGCGCTCGCGAGCGGCGCCTTCACGGAGGTGGAGGCGCTGGGCTCGATGCGCGTCCTGCGGCGGACGGCCGGGGACGCCGGGGACTCAGTTGACGCGGACCGAGCCGGCTGACGGGCAGCCGCACTCGAGCGCGAGCTCGGTGAAGTGGGGCGCCAGGGAGGTGCCGCGCATGATTCCCGAGCCGGCGGTGCCGTGCCCGGCCACCTCGCCGAGCGCGTCGACCGCGAGGATCACGGCCGCCGCGGTGTAGGTCGTGTGCTCGTCGGGCCAGTGCACGTTGCGGGGCTCGCCGGTGGCGGGGTCGATGTCGGCGTCACCGTAGACCCACCCCGTCCAGTAGCGGCCGTCGTCCTCGCGCAGGTGCTGCATGTCCTTGAGCAGTGTCAGCGCGCGGCGGTGGTCGCCGATGCTGTCGAGCGCCATCGCCAGCTCGCAGGTCTCGGCGCCGGTCACCCACGGGTTCGTCGACACGCAGAGGATGCCCAGGCCCGGCCGGACGAAGTCGTCCCAGCGGCTCTCGAGCAGCTCGACGGCCTGCGGGCCGCGCACCGCGCCGCCCAGGACCGGGTAGTACCAGTCCATCGAGTGGATCGACTTGTCGGCGAAGAGGTCGCGGTGCTCGCGCACGGCGTGGCCCAGGCGGCCACCGGCCAGCTCCCACTCCGGCTGCGGGTCGTCGAGCAGGTCGGCGAGCGCGACGCCGGCCCGCAGCGACTGGTAGATGCTGGAGCTGCCGGTCAGCAGGCAGTAGTCCTCGGTCGGCGTGTAGTTGATGCCGCCCCAGGACACCTGCTGCGCCACCACCCAGTCCAGCGCGGCCCGCACGACGGGCCAGTAGGTCTGCACGAAGCCGATGTCGCGGCGCACCAGCCAGTGGTGCCACACGCCGACGGCGAGGTAGGCGGTCATGTTCACGTCGCCGCGGTCGTCGTCGGCGACCCCGTCCACGATCTTCATCGGGAACGAGCCGTCGGCGTGCTGCATCGTCGGCACCCACGCGTAGGCGCGCTCGGCCGCCTCGACCTCGCCGCCGACCAGCATGGCCATCGCGGCCTCGACGTGGTTCCAGATGTCGACGTGCTCGCCGGTGGTCCAGGGCACCGCACCGCAGGGCTCCTGCATCGCCGCGATCGCGGCCGCGCTGTCGGCGACCTGCTCCGCGCTGAGGATGCCCTCGACGTAGGGAAGGCTCATCCCGTCCTCAGCCCAGGTCTTCGGGC
Source organism: Actinomycetes bacterium (assembly GCA_023415395.1). GTDB lineage: Bacteria > Actinomycetota > Actinomycetes > Propionibacteriales > Nocardioidaceae > Nocardioides. The sequence goes on along the minus strand of JAEZKN010000570.1, from coordinate 10,008 downwards.
TTGCGGAAGTAGAGCACCATGCTCTTGCCGATCAGCGGGTCGAGCACCTTGGCGGCGAGCTGGAGCGCCTTGGGCTGCTTCATGATCTCCCAGACCAGCAGCTTGTGGTAGGCCTTCGCGGCCGGGTGGTCGTCGTTGTCGACGCCCACCGCGCACTTGATCCACCAGTACGGCGCGTGCAGGCCGTGCGCGTAGTCCTTGCCCTCGAAGACCATCGCGTCGCCCGGCTGGCCGTCGTTGAACCGGCCGGCCTTGGTGACCTTGTCGATGAGCTCGTGGTCGGTGTAGATCCGGATGTGGCCGCCCTCGGCGTTGTGGTAGTCCTCGGAGAGCTTCCAGTTGATGACCTCGGGCAGCCAGCGGGGCACGGAGATCGCCAGGGTGCCGCCGGGGCGCAGGACGCGGACCAGCTCGGTGATCGCCCGCACGTCGTCGTGGATGTGCTCGAGCACCTCGGCCGCGACGATCCGGTCGAACTCCCCGTCGGCGAACGGGAGCTCCAGGGCGTCGCCCTGCTTGATGTCGGCGTGCGCGCCCTCGGGCACCTCGCCGTTCTCCTTCATCGCACCGAAGATCTCCAGCACGCCGGCCAGCTCGTCGCCGTCCATGTCGAAGGCGACCACGTCCGCGCCGCGGCGGTACATCTCGAAGGCGTGCCGGCCACCGCCCGCGCCCATGTCGAGCACGCGCTCGCCGGGCAGCAGCCCCAGCCGGTCGAAGTCAACGGTCAGCACGCGGGTTCTCCTTGGTGTACTCGTCGATCACTTCCTCGTACGCCGCCGCGACCTTCTGCGCGACGGCGCGCCAGCTGAACATCTCCTCGACGCGCCGGCGGCCGGCGGCGCCGTACCGCGCCCGGCGCTCGGGGTCGTCGAGCAGGGCCGCGATGGCCAGCTCCAGCTCCCCGACGTCGCCGGGGGTGACCAGGTCGGCGCAGAGGCCGTCGGGGCCGACGACCTCGGGGATCGCCCCGGCGTCGGAGGCGACCAGCGGGGTGGCGCACGCCATCAGCTCGGCCGTCGGCAGCGAGAAGCCCTCGTAGAGCGAGGGCACGCAGGCCACCTCGGCCGAGCCCATCAGCTCGACCAGCTCGGCGTCGCTGATGCCGTGCACGAAGTGGACCGAGTCCTGGATCGAGAGCTTCTCGATCAGCTTCTCGGTGCGGCCGCCCTCCTTGGGCTTGGTCACGAGGAAGAGCTCCACGTCGCGCTCGGTGCGCAGCTTGGCGAAGGCCTCCAGCAGCGTGGCGATGCCCTTCATCGGCGCGTCCGCGCTGGCCATGGCCATGATCCGTCCGGGCACCCGCGGCTTGGTCGGCGGCACGAAGACGTCGTCGACGCCGAGCAGGATGACCTGCATCTTCGCCGGGTCGACACCGAAGTCGCGGGCGATGTCGCGCTTGGAGGTCTCCGAGGGCGTCAGGATCTTGCGCATCCGGCGGGCCACGCGGGCCTGCATCCTCACGAAGCCGTACCACCGGGTCAGCGTGAGCTTGCGCCACGGGTTGCGGGTGGACCTGATGTCGATGCGGCGGTCGTAGCTGATCGGGTGGTGGAGCGTGGTGATGAGCGGGAGGCCGAGCTTCTCGATCTCGAGCATGCCGTAGCCGAGGACCTGGTTGTCGTGGACGATGTCGAAGTCGTCGACGCGCTCCTTCAGCGCGCGCACAGCGCGCAGGCTGAAGGTCTTGGGCTCGGGGAAGCCCGCGACGCACATCGTGGCGAACTCCTCGACGTCGATGCGGTCGCGGAACTCCTTGAGCTTCGGCACCCGGAAGGGGTCCGGCTCGCGGTAGAGGTCCAGGCTCGGGAGCTTGGTGAGCTCCACGCCCGGGTCGAGGTCGGGGTAGGGCTGACCGGAGAAGACCTCGACCTGGTGGCCGAGGTTCGTCAGCTCGCGGCTCAGGTGACGGATGTAGATCCCCTGCCCACCGCAGTGAGGCTTGCTCCGGTAGGACAGCAGCGCTACCCGCATCCGCACCCTCTCTCTCGTCGCTGGGGCCGTCGGACACGAGCGGCCCGGCAAACTGGAACGTGTTCCTATTTTAGACCACGAATTGCTAGCCTAGTTGTCAGTGTCAATGCCCAGATCACCGGGACTCTCGGGGTTCTCTAAACTCTCCGGGCCACCGTGTTCCAACCGAACCAGTCTGAAGAGGGGTCCCTCGTGAGCAGCGCCAACTCGCTGGCCGTGGAAGATCTCGGCTCCGCCGCGCAGCGCGACCGCCGCAAGCGCATCCTGGACGCCACCATCCAGCTCGCCTCGCAGGGCGGCTTCGACGCCGTCCAGATGCGCGCCGTGGCGGAGCGGGCCGACGTCGCCCTCGGCACGCTCTACCGCTACTTCCCCTCCAAGATCCACCTGCTCGTCTCCGCCCTCCAGCGCGAGTTCGAGCGCACCGAGATCGCACTGCGCGACAAGCCGGTCCAGGGGGACACGACCGCCGACCGGGTCATCTACGTGCTCAAGCGCACCACCCGCGGCATGCAGAGCGACCCGCAGCTGACCGAGGCGCTCACCCGGGCGTTCATGTTCGCCGACGCCTCCGTCGCCGCGGAGATCCACCAGGTCGGGATGCTGCTGACCTCGATGCTGACCAAGGCGATGTACCCCGAGGGCCACGACGAGGTCACCGAGGACGACGTCCAGATCGCCCGCGTCATCGGCGACGTGTGGCTCTCCGCCCTCGTCGGCTGGGTCACCGGGCGCTCGACCGCCGTCGAGACCGGTCAGCAGATCGAGGTCGCGGTCAGGCTCCTCCTGCGCGACTGACCTCGCTGCGCGGCCTCAGCCGCGGGTGCCGTCGAAGGTCCGGCAGGGCTGGCTGCGCAGGGCCGCGCAGGCCGGCGCCTTCCCCGGCACCCTCACCCCGGGGACGACCGCGAGCACCACACGGGAGCGGTGGACGCGGTCGGCCGCGATCTCCACGCGCTCGCCGTCCGCGATCGTGTCGTCGAAGGCCCACAGCGGCCGGGAGTTCCCGGGCGCGTCGACGGTGATCCGGATCCGCGACCCGGCGCGGAAGGGCTGCGCGAAGGGGAAGAGCTCCACGCGCAGCTTGGTGAGCTCGCCCGCGGGCAGCGGCGCCCGGTCGGCCTCGAGGTGGGTCTGGAACGGCGAGGTCGGCGTCGACCGCGCGACATCGACCTTGCGGTGGCTGGCGCGCAGCCAGCCCGACTGCACGTAGACCTCCTTGCCGTGGGGGCGCACCTCGGTGAGCGTGACCTCGAGGTCGGTGTCGGCGGCGTCCGAGCGCACCCAGAGGTCGACCGACCCGGTGCCGATCGCGACCACGTCCTTCTTCAGCGGCCGCGAGGTCCACCCCAGGCCCTTCCCCTTCGGGATCTGGCGCCAGTCGTAGTCGGGGTGGGCCCGCCAGACCCCGTCGCTCGACCCGGTGTAGGTCGTCGGAGGCAGGGCACCGGGGTCGGCGGTGTAGCCACGGACCTTCGCCTTCCTCGGGGACTGCTCCGCCGGCGTGGCGCGCAGCCGGCCACCCGGCGTGAGGTACCACGCCGTCGGCCTCGCCTGCGGGACCGGCCACGCGTCGAAGCCGCGCGCGAAGCGCGGGAGCGGCGACCCGGACGGCTGGCCGTCCGCGGCGCCCTCCTCGAAGAGGATGCGGATCCGCTTCTGCGCCTCGAACTTCGCCAGGGCCTGCTCGTAGCCCATCCCCGTGTAGTCGATCTGCGGCGGGAGGCTCAGCCCGCCGACGCCGGTGAGCCTCCCGGCGAGGATCGGCGCGATGAACGACTTCGCGCTCCCGGGCACGCGCCGAGCGACGTAGAGGTCGAGGAAGTCGGCGTAGCGGCCGAGCACCCCGAGGCTCAGCGACTCGGTGTGCGAGCCGTTGACCATCGTCGCGTAGAGCTGGGGGACGGAGTCGAGGTCGTCGAGCAGCGCCGGGAAGTGGCCGCCGGTCTGCTCGTCCTGCCAGGCACCGGCGAGGAAGACCGGGACGTCGATGTCGCGGACGAACAGGCTCGGGTTGAGCTTGTCGGCCACCGCCGGGTCGTAGAACGGGTTGTCCTCGATCATGGCCAGCGCGTCGGGGTTCTGCAGCCGCACCCGCTGGTTCCGCTCGCACTCGGCTCCGTCGGCGCCGCCGGCGTCCACGATGCCCTGCTCCCAGCCCTGGCCGTAGGGCTGGGCCTGCTCCGAACGCTCCGCGGCCCACGGGAAGGCGAAGCCGGTGTTGAGGATGCCGCCGGGGTAGAGCGTGCCGCGGAAGGAGTCGTCGAGCACCGAGAGGGGCGTGATGGCCGAGAGGTGCGGCGGCTGGGTGCGCGCGACGTAGAGCTGCGAGATGCCGGGGTAGGAGATGCCGACCATCCCGACCTCGTGGAACTTCGCCCACGGTTGCGCGGCGACGGTCTCGATCGCGTCGTAGCCGTCGAGGCTCTGGACCGGCTCGAAGTGGAAGAACGACCCACCCGAGCATCCGGTGCCCCGCATGTTGACCCCGACGTAGGCGAAGCCGAGTGCGTTGTAGATCTGGGCGAACGTCGAGTCGGCAGGGTTGCTGGGCCCGTAGCCGGAGTACTCGACGACCGTCGGGTAGGGACCGGGGCCGGGCGGCAACGCCACGTTCGCCGACAGGGTCGTCCCGTCGCGGGTGGTGATGTAGCCGAAGCCCCGGTCGAGTGTCTGCGCGTCGTAGAAGGCCTGCGCCGGTGCCGCGTCGTCGAAGTCGGCGACAGTGACCGCCAGGTCTCCGGCGGCGCCGTGGACGGTGTACGCCCCGGCGTCGAGCTCGCGCCAGACCAGGCTGCCGAGCTCGTCGACGGTGCCGCTCGCGACGACGCCGCCCGCGCCGTCACGCAGCTCGAGCGACTCCCCCGGCGTGCCGTCGAGCACGTAGACCTGGTTGACGCTGCCGCGGACCGTGAAGTCGGGCGGCGCGGCGCTCGCACCCCCCGTCGCCACCAGCGACCCCACCAGCGCGCACGCCGACACCGCGGCCGCGGCCGCCACCCTCCGAGCTCCCATGGCGCGATGCTGCCACGAACCACGACCGCGAGGGGCGGGGTCGGCAGGCCGCGACACGACCATGACCCTTGACACACCCGTGGGGGTGATTCGCCGAGGACACCCCTGCGGGTGGGTCCTCGATGCGGCGGACCCGGGAGGATGGTGGTGGTCTCGCCGCGCACATCGCCGAGAGCATCGGCGCGCAAGGAGGAGCATGCACGGCCCAGTACGCACGGAGTTCGTCACGACCGACCCCGAGGAGGGTCGAGCCCGGGTCGCCGAGGTGTACGCCGACAGCCGGCTCACCGTCCGAGGCAGCACCGAGGACTTCCGGTTCGAGCAGAGCCGCTGCGACCTCGGCGACGTGCGCCTCGACGTCTTCGCCAACTCCTTGGAGACCGACTACACCGTGGACCCGCTCGAGCAGGTCCTCGTCGTGCGGATGCTCGCGGGGACGATGGACATCGACACCGACGCCACCCACCGGCGGGTCGGGCCCGGCGACGTCGTCGTGCTGGCGCAGCCCGACCTCGGGTACGCCACCCACCTGACCGGGGCGCGCATGCAGCTGGTCGGCTTCGACCTGGACTACCTGACCTCGGTGGACGGCGTCGCCAGCGTGCCGCGGCTGCGCTACGACACGCTCGACCCGGAGCAGACCCGGCTGTGGGTGCGCACCCTCGACTTCGTGGACCGGACCGTGGCCGACCCCGTCGCGAGCACGAGCCCGCTGGTCCTCGGCGCCGCCCTGCGGATGCTCGCAGCGACGACCCTGGGGGCCTTCAACCCGGTCGAGCACCCGGTCGACGCTCCCTTGGCGGTGGCCGACCGGGCCGACGCCACCCCCGCGACCCTGCGACGGGCGGTCGCCTACCTGGAGACCAACCCCGACCTCGACATCGGCGTCGCCGAGGTCGCGTCCGCCTGCCACGTCTCGGTGCGGGCGCTCCAGCTCGCCTTCCGCCGCCACCTGGACACCACGCCGATGGGCTACCTGCGCCAGATCCGCCTCGACCGGGTCCACACCGACCTGCTCGCCGCCGACCCCGCAGGCGGCACCACCGTCACCGAGGTCGCGGCGCGCTGGGGCGTGCTGGGCTCGGGTCGCTTCAGCGCGCAGTACCGGGACACCTACGGCGAGCTCCCGAGCGAGACCCTGCGTCGTGACTGACCGCGGGTTCGTTCCCGGAGGGCCGATCGTTCGCTCACGGGGTGGTCGGGCGGGTGGACCGCGGGTTGACTCGAGGACACCATGACGTCCTACCTGCAGCCGATCGCGCCCGACGGACACGAGGAGCGCGACGAGCACCTCCTGCGGGCCCGGGCCGAGATCGAGGACCTCAAGGAGGCCCTCGTCTCCAACCGGTCCATCGGCGCGGCGGTCGGGATCATCATGGAGCGCTACGACCTCGACGCCGAGGCGGCCCTGCGGTTCCTCAAGCGGGTGAGCTCGCAGCACAACCGCAAGCTGCGCGACCTCGCCGCCGACCTGGTGGAGACCCGGGTCCTGCCGCCGACCGACGCCTGAGCCAGCTCGACGCCCTGCTCGACGCCCTACTCGACGTACGCCGCGGTCGTCCCGCCGAGCTCCATGGCCGGGAGGCCGAGCTTGCGGTGGTCCCACGACCGCACCCGCGCCGGGTCCAGGCGCAGGGCCGCCCGGTTGTGGGCCATGAACTCCACGAGCGGCCTCATCTCCTCGGTGTACGGGGCGTTGTAGCGCTCGAAGATGTTGACGCAGACGTCCCAGACGACGTCCTCGTCCTCGATGACCTCCGCGGTGCCCTCGATCGCGACGCCGCGGAGCTGGTCGTAGGTGTGGCCGGCCTCGACGAGGAAGGAGCAGCGCGGGTCGCGCCGCAGGTTGACCGTCTTCTGCGCCTTCTTCTTGGTCTCGAACCAGATGTGGTCGTCCACGAGGGCGTACCACATGCCGACGAGGTGGATCTGCCCGTCGGGGCCGAAGGTGCCCAGGGTCGAGGACCGCTGCTGGGAGAGGAAATCGACCTGCTCGTCGTGGGTCATCACGACCTGGCTGCGTTGGTTGGCCACGAGGAGAACCTAGCGGCCCTAGCCGCCGAAGGCGTGGGTCGCCGTGACGCCGCCGTCGACCGAGATCTCCGCGCCGTTGACGTACGCCGACTCGTCGCTGGCGAGGAAGACGTAGAGCGGGGCGATGTCCTCGGGCGTCCCCACCCGGCGCAACGGCACCTTCGAGGCGCCGTAGTCCATCGCGGCGTCGCCACCGTGCACGCGCGTCATCGGGGTGTCGATCATCCCGGGGTGCACCGAGTTGACCCGGATCCCCTTCGGCCCGAGCTCCATCGCCGCGCACTTGGTCATGCCGCGGATCGCCCATTTCGTGGCGGCGTACGCCGTGCAGCCCGCCATGCCGGCGAGGCCCTCCACCGAGGAGGCGTTGATGATCGACCCGCCGCCGGCCTTGCGCATGGTGCGCGTGACGGCCTGCATGCCCAGGAAGCAGCCGAGCTGGTTGACGCGGAACAGCAGCTCCGCCTCCTCCTGCGGCATCCGCTCGATGTCGCCGAAGCGCAGGATCCCGGCGTTGTTGGCCAGCACGTTGACCGGGCCGAACCGGGTGTTGGTGTCCTCGACCAACGCCGCCCAGGACGCCGCGTCGGAGACGTCGTGGCAGGCGAAGTGTGCCGCGCCCTGCCCGACATCTCCGCGGAGCTCGTCGGCCAGCGCCTGGCCCTGCTCCTCGGCGACGTCCGCGACCACGACGCGAGCCCCCTCGGCGACGAACTGCCGGACGATCTCGGCGCCCTGGCCCATCGCGCCGCCGGTGACGATGGCGACCTTGCCCTCGAGCCGCATCAGACGGTCAGCCTCATGATGGAGTCGGCGGCGAAGCCGACCGACGGGTCGCGGTCGTCGAAGTAGCCCCCGAGCTGCTTGTCGAGCTCGTCCGCGGTCCAGAGCGTGCCGGACGTGTCGAAGCGCTGCTCCAGGACGGGCGCGGCGACCAGGGCCACCATCCCGCCGTAGACGACGAAGACCTGACCGGTGATCCGCTCGGCCGCCGGCGAGGCGAGGTAGGCGACGACCGGGGCCACGTGGTCGGGTGAGTAGGGGTCGACCTCGAGGCCGGACTCGTCCTCGCCGAAGACCTGGGCGGTCATCGCGGTGCGGGCCCGGGGGCAGATCGCGTTGGCGCGCACGCCGGAGCTCGCGAGGGCTCGGGCGGTCGACACCGTCAGCGCGGCGATGCCGGCCTTGGCGGCGCCGTAGTTGGCCTGACCGGGCGGGCCGGAGAGGAAGGCCTCGGACGCGGTGTTGACGACCGCCGCGCCGACGGGGCCGGTCTCCTTGGCCTTCGCCCGCCAGTACGCCGCGGCGTTGCGCGAGAGCAGGAAGTGCCCGCGCAGGTGGATGTGGATGACCTGGTCCCACTCCTCGTCGGACATGTTGAAGAGCATCCGGTCCCGGGTGATGCCGGCGTTGTTGACCACGACGTCGAGCGACCCGAAGCCGTCGACGGCCGCGGCGACCATCGCGTCGGCGGTCGCGCGCTCCCCCACGTCACCGGGGACGATCGTCGCCTCACCGCCGCGGGCGCGGATCTCCTCCGCGGTCGCGTCGGCGCCGCTGGGCAGGTCGTTGCGCACGACGCGGGCGCCGGCGTCGGCCAGGGCGAGGGCCTCGGCGCGACCGAGGCCGGCACCGGCACCGGTCACGACGGCGACCTTGCCGTCCAGGGACGTGCCGCTCACCGGCTCAGTCCTCCAGCGAGATCGCCGCGCGCGGGCAGGCCGCCACCGCGCGCTTGACCGACTCGATGTTCTCGGGGGTGGTCTCGTCGGTCTTGAGCTGCAGGTAGTCGTCGTCGTCCAGCTCGAAGACCTCCGGCGCCATCGCCTCGCAGAGCGCGTTGGACTCGCAGAGGTCGAAGTCGACCTTGATCTTCATGGCTCAGCTTCCTTCCGAGGAGTGACCGGGGAACACGTGCGCGCTGGGGTCGATGACGACCGCGGCGTTGTTGACGGCGGTCGCCGCCTCGCCGAAGCCGACCGCGATCAGCCGGACCTTGCCGGGATACTCGGTGATGTCGCCGGCGGCGAAGACCCGCTCGAGGTTGGTGCGCATCGCGGGGTTCACGACGAGGTGCCGCTTGTGCACCTCGAGCCCCCACTGCTGGAGCGGGCCGAGGTCGGCGACGAATCCGAGGGCCGCCACCACCGCCTGGGCGGGACGCTCGCTGGCCGCGCCGTCCACGGTGATCTCGACGGACTCGAGGTGGCCGTTGCCCCGCAGCGCGGACACCTCGGCCTTGGTCACGATCTCGACCGACGAGGCCCGCACCTGCTCGACCGTGCGCGCGTGGGCGCGGAAGGCGTCGCGGCGGTGCACGAGCGTCACCGACTGCGCGACCGGCTCGAGGTGGAGCGCCCAGTCGAACGCGCTGTCACCGCCGCCGACGATGACGACGTCCTTGCCGGCGTACGGCGCGAAGCTGGGCACGAAGAACTCCAGGCCCCGCCCGAGCCAGCCGTCGCCGGCCGGCAGCGGCCGCGGGCTGAACTTGCCGATGCCGGCGGTGATCAGCACCGCCTTGGCCCGGATCTCGGTGCCGTCGTCGAGCCCGACCGTCACGGCGTCCTCGCCCTCGGTGAGCGTGGTCGCCGTGCGGTCCAGGAAGTACGTCGGGTCGGCGGCCGTCGCCTGCGCCACCAGCCCCTCGACCAGGTCGCGGCCCTTGACCGACGGGAAGCCCGCGACGTCGAGGATCTGCTTCTCGGGGTACATCGCGGTGATCTGCCCACCGAGCTCGGGGAGCGAGTCGACGACGGCGACCCGGAGGCCGCGGAAGCCGGCGTAGTAGGTGGCGAAGAGGCCCGTGGGTCCGGCCCCGATGACGAGCAGGGCGGTCACGACGGCGTTCGGCGGAGTGGGAGACACGCGGCGATCCTTCTCCTCTCGTGGCCCGAGCTCAACTATAACGTGTTCTAGTTCTGCTCCGACCCTACTGCGTCTCGATGCTCGACACGAGCCACCCGTGGTCGGTGCGGACCACGG
>JAEZKN010000555.1 GCA_023415395.1 Actinomycetes bacterium | reverse complement strand
CGCGTGGTCGTCGTGTCCACGGGCTCGGAGCTGCGCGAGCCCGGCACCGAGCTCGGCCACGACTCGATCTACGACGGCAACTCGTTCCTCCTGGCCGCCGCGGCGCGGCGGGCCGGGGCGGTGGCCTACCGGGTCGGCATCGTCCCCGACGAGCCGCGGCTCTTCCTCGACGCCATCCACGACCAGCTGGTCCGCGCCGACCTCGTCGTCACCAGCGGCGGCGTCTCCCAGGGCGACTACGACGTCGTCAAGGAGGCGCTCTCGCCGCTGGGCACCGTGTGGTTCGGCGGGGTGGCGATGCAGCCGGGCAAGCCGCAGGGTTTCGGCCACGTCGGCGAGGACCGGACCCCGATCTTCACCCTGCCGGGCAACCCGGTGTCGTCCTACATCTCCTTCGAGCAGTTCGTGCTCCCGGCGATCCGCAAGCTGATGGGCCGCACGCCCTACGCCCGGCCCACGGTGCCCGCGCGGCTCACCCGCGAGCTGCGTTCGCCCGACGGGAGGCGACAGTTCGCGCGGGCGTCGTACTCGCTGGAGAAGGACGGGCCGGTCGTCACGCCCGTCGGCGGGCACGGTTCCCACCTGCTGGGCGATCTGGCACAGTCCGACGCGCTGGTCGTGGTGCCGGAGGGAGTCGGCTCGGTGCCCGCCGGCGAGCAGGTGCAGGTGCTGCGGCTCGACGAGGAGTTCTGATGACCGGACCGGCCAGTCGGCTGACCCATGTCGACGAGTCCGGCGCCGCCCGGATGGTCGACGTGTCCGGCAAGGACGTCACCACCAGGACGGCGTCGGCGTCGGGCCGGGTGCTGGTCTCTCCCGAGGTCGTGGCGCTGCTGCGCGGCGAGGGCGTGCCCAAGGGCGACGCGCTCGCGGTCGCGCGGATCGCCGGGATCATGGGCGCCAAGCAGACCCCGGCGCTGATCCCGCTCTGCCACCCGCTCGCGGTCTCCGGCGTCACCGTCGACCTGGCCGTCGCGGACGACGCCGTGGAGATCGAGGCGACCGTGCGGACCACCGACCGCACCGGCGTCGAGATGGAGGCGCTCACCGCGGTGTCGGTCGCCGCGCTCACCGTCGTCGACATGGTCAAGGCCGTCGACAAGGGCGCGGTCATCACCGACGTGCGGGTCGAGACCAAGACCGGCGGCAAGAGCGGGGACTGGTCGCGATGACCATGCGGGCCGAGGTCGTCGTCGCGTCGAACCGCGCCGCCGCCGGGGTCTACGAGGACACCACCGGCCCCGTCCTCGTGGCGTTCCTGCAGGAGCTGGGCTTCCACGTCGAGTCCCCGGTCGTCGTCCCCGACGGCGACCCGGTGGGCGCCGCGATCGCCGCGGCCGCCGACGGGGGAGCGCGGGTCGTGCTCACGACCGGCGGCACCGGCCTCACGCCCACCGACCGGACCCCGGAGGTGACCCGTGCGCTGCTGGACCTCGAGGTCCCGGGGATCGCCGAGGCGATCCGGGCGTACGGCGTGCAGCAGGGCGTGCCGAGCGCCGTGCTCTCGCGCGGGCTCGCGGGGGTGGTCGGCAGCTGCCTGGTCGTCAACCTGCCCGGCTCGCGCGGCGGGGTCAAGGACGCGATCGCCGTGCTGCGGCCGATCCTGGTGCACGCGGCGGAGCAGGTCGTCGGGAGTGATCATTAGCCAGGGCTGGCCGGCCCGGCTCCGCGCGGGCGAGGTCACCGTCCGTCCGCTGTCCTACCGCGACGCGCAGGCGTGGCGCGACGCCCGCCGCCGCAGCGCGGCCTGGCTGCGGCCCTGGGACGCGACCGTCCCGCCGGGAGGCAACGCCCGGCCCACGACGTTCCGGTCCCTGGTGCGCCGGCTGCACCGGCAGGCACGGGCCGGCACGACGTACCCCTTCGCGATCGATGTCGACGGCCGCTTCGCCGGCCAGATCACGGTCAACAACATCGTGCGCGGGTCGGCGCAGTTCGCGTCGATCGGCTACTGGCTCGACCGGCAGTACGCCGGCCGCGGCGTGATGCCGCGCGCGGTCGCGCTGGTGATCGACCACTGCTTCGTCTCGGCCGGGTTGCACCGCATCGAGGTGGCGATCCGCCCGGAGAACTCCAACTCCCTGCGGGTGGTGGAGAAGCTTGGGCTGCGGGAGGTCGGCTACGCCCCGAAGTTCCTCCACATCGACGGCGACTGGCGCGACCACCGGCTCTACGCGGTCACCCGCGAGGAGTGCCCCGAGGGGCTGCTGTCCCGGCTCGAATCCCACGAGTCACACGAGTGATTTTGCGACACACCTGTTGACCTCCGTCGCACCGTGAGGTAGCGCTCATAACCTCTGACTCGTGGACCTGAGCGCACTCATCTTCGTCGCCCTCGCTGTGGCGTGGGCCGTCTACCTCGTCCCGAAGGCGCTCCGCCACCACGACGACGTCGTGCGGAGCCGGTCGGTCGAGCGGTTCTCGCACTCGATGCGGGTGCTGGCCCGGCGCGAGCCGGTCAGCACCACGAGCGCCCGGCTCGTCGTCACGCCCGGTCGTCCGGCGGCCGAGGCCACGGTGGAGGCGAAGCCCCGCCATCCGCAGGAGGCGCCGCAGCAGGCAGCCCAGCAGGCACCCCAGCAGCAGGTCCCCGTCACCCCGGACCGGATCCGGGCCCAGCGCGCAGCGGCGAGGCGGGCGACCCAGCGGCGTCGGAACGTGCTCGCGATCCTGCTCCTGGCCAACCTGGTCACGATCGGGGTCGCGGCGTTCGGGGTGATCGCGTGGGGCTACGTCGCGATCCCGGCCGGCCTCCTGGTGGCCTGGCTCGTGACCTGCCGGATCATGGTCAAGGGCGAGCGCCGCCGTATGGTCGCGCCGTCCTCCCGGATCCCGGTGGAGAAGCCCGCGGAGGAGGAGAAGGCCGAGGCGCCCCAGAAGGGGGCCGAGAGCAGGATGCCGGCGGTCGAGGAGGAGGCCGACGAGGTCGACCCGCTCGCCGACACCTCGGCCGGCATGGCCGCGATCGTCGACCCGGCCCTGTGGGACCCGGTCCCGGTCACGCTCCCGACCTACGTCGGCAAGCCGCCCGCGGCCCGCCGTACCGTCCGCACCATCGACCTCGAGGGCACCGGTGTGTGGACCTCCGGCCGCACCGAGGTGGACGCCGCCCTGGCCCGCGAGGCCGACGAGGCGGACCGCGCCGCGCGCGAGTCCCGCGAGGGCGGCACCGGCGAGCGGGCGACCGGCTCCTGAACCCTGGGGCCGATTCGGTGCGCACCCCGCGTGGGTGCTAACGTTTCGGCTCGCACGACCTGGGGCTGTGGCGCAGTTGGTAGCGCGTCTCGTTCGCAATGAGAAGGTCAGGGGTTCGAATCCCCTCAGCTCCACCAAGTCGCTAGTCAGAGGCCATGCACCAATCCTGAAGCAGGAGAGGGGCATGGCCTCTTCGCATGAGGTCTGGACGCCTGCCACGCGACCCGCTCGCGCGAGGGTCGACTCGTGCCTGGACGACGAAGTTCCTCGAGCGGTCGAGTTCCGCCGGGGAGGGGCGAGTTCCAGGAAGGCCGGAACGGCGCCGGGCCGCGACTACGAGGAGAGCAGCGCCCAGTGCCCTTCGGAGACGACCTCGACCGTGCCACCGGTCACCGTGATGGCGGACTGGTCGTCGAGGGCGTACGCCGGCACGCCGATGCCGGCCGCCCAGCGCTCCGCCTCGGCCAGGGTGTTCTCCGGGAAGACGTCCAGGTGCGGGAAGATCGAGAAGTTCACGAGGCCCAGGGCGCGGTCGTCCGGGGCAGGTGGCCATTCCACGAAGTCATCGCCGATCCGCGGGGTCAAGACCATGCTGCCGGCGCTGACCCCGACCCACACCGTGTCGGTCAAGGTGGGGAGGAGGTCGGCCAGCCCGGACTCCCGCATCCAGTGGCACAGGTACGTCGCTTCGCCCCCGGCGACCAGGAGCGCGTCGGCTTGCCGGACCCAGGGAGCCCAGTGCTCCGCACCGATGGTGGGCAGCGCGGTCAGCTCGAGGACGCCCAGTGACTTCCAGTCCAGCGCCGTCAGGCCACCCCAGGCGCGCCCGCCGATCAGGCTCTGCGCTGAGACCGGCCCGGACGGGTATCCCCACTGCGCCGTCGGAATGCAGAGCGCGGTGGCGTCGGTGATCGGCTTGCCGAGCAGGTCGACCAGAGCATCGTTGATGCTGGCGTTCGTGATGCCCCCGGAGGTGAGCAGTAGCTTCAAGACTCCTCCAGCGTGGAGCGCGACGGATGTGTGACCTACAGACCTAACACCACCGCGAGGCTCATCGGCGCGGCCGGGTTCGGGCGCCGGTCACTCCTCTGGCGTGCGCAGCGTCTCCGAGCGCCGAGCGACGACGATCAGCAGGAGGGCGGCTCGGCCGGCGGCGTCGAGCCGGCCGTCGGCGCTGCCGCTCACGCCGAGGGCGACCGTGATCAGCGTGCCCGTCACGTAGGTGGTCGACAGGCCGGTGACGCCGAGCCGGCGGATGGAGGTGCTCTGCACGCCCAGCGCCACCGCGGCCAGCGCGATCAGCGCCGCCCGGTCGCAACAGGCGAGGGGCAGCGAGCGCGGAGGGTGCGTCGATCCCCGGAGCCAAACCCGGCGAATCTCGGCGACCCCCTTGCACTTACCGAACGTTAGGTAACATGATGTGCGCCACAGGAGGTGACATGGGAAACGCCGTTCGAGTGCAGAGCCTCGACCTCGGGGACGTCACGGACACCGGAGCTCGGGTCCGCGCGGCCGCCGTCTATCTGTTCGCGACCAAGGGCTATGCCGCCGCGAGCATTCGCGACATCGCCCGAGAGGTCGGCATCACCAACGCGGGCGTCTACCACTTCGTTGCCAACAAGGAGACGCTGCTCATCGACCTGATGCGCGAGGGGCAGCGCTCCCTGATGGATCTCACGGAGGCCGCGCTGGCGCAGGTCGAGCGACCCGAGGATCGCCTGGCCACCCTGATCAGCGGACTGGTCGGGGCGCACGTGGTCAATCGGATGGTCAGCCTGGTCACCGACGGCGAGATCCGCGCGCTCACTCCGGGCACGGAGGGCCACGACGAGATCGTCGCCATGCGCGATGCCTACGAGCTCCGCTGGCGCGAGGCGTTGCGCGACGGAGTCGAGCAGGGTGTCTTCACCGTGGCGGACCAGCGGCTCTCCCGGCTCGCGCTGCTGAGCATGTGCACCGGGGTGAGCCAGTGGCACGACCCGAACGGCTCGGCAGCACTCGAGGACATCGCCGCGCACTTCGTCGGCGTGGGTCTGGCCGCCGTGCACGCCCAGCGTGACGGGCAGCCGCTGACCGTCGCCGATGTGACCTCTCTCGATCCGACCGCCATCCCGCGACTGCCGTGGGAGCCGCGCGTCATCACCGCCCGTGCCGAGAGGACTGGCTCGTGAGCCCGGACAAGCCGATCCTGCTGCGTACGCAGATGACCGACGATCCTGAGACCGCGACCGTCCCCGAACTGCTCGCTCGCGCCGCCGCCCAACAACCGGAGCAAGAGTTCCTCCGGTTCGAGGAGGGTTCGATGAGCTTCGCCGAGGTCGAGCAGGCCACCTCGGCGCTGGCCGGCTACCTCGCCGGCCTCGGCGTGCGCCGGGGTGACCGGGTCGCGATCATGCTGCCCAACGTAATCGCCTGGCCTCTCGCCTGGCTGGCCGTGCTCCGGGCCGGAGCGGTCGCGGTCCCCGTCAACGTCGCCTACCGAGCCGACGACCTGGCGCACGTGCTGCGGGACTCGGGCGCCCAGGTCGTGCTGACCGAGCCGGCGAGCTTCCCGGCGGTCGCGGAGGCAGGCGTGCGTGTCGAGCACGTGCTGGACGTCGAGGCCGCCCTGCGAGACGCGAACGGCCATCGGGCGCCGGTCGTCGAGCTGACCGCGGACTCGCTCGCGAACCTGCAATACACCTCCGGGACAACCGGGTTCCCCAAGGCCTGCATGCTCACCCACGACTACTGGGTGCGGATGGGCTGGCTGACCACCGGGCTGGCCGAGTTGCGCTCTAGCGACGTGGCCCTGACCTCTCAGCCCTTCTCCTACATCGATCCGCAGTGGAACACCGCGATGTGCCTGACCGCGCAGATCCCGCTCGTGGTGCTGCCGCGCTTCTCCGCCTCCGGCTTCTGGGCCGACGTCCGCAAGCACCGCGCCACGGTCTTCTACGTCCTGGGCACCATGCCGATGCTCCTGCTCAAGCAGCCGCCCTCGGAGGAGGACCTCGAGAACGACGTGCGCGTGGTGCTCTGCTCCGGCATCGTCCCCGAGTTGCACGCCGCGCTCGAGGCGCGTTGGGGTGCGATCTGGCGCGAGGCCTACGGGCTGACCGAGTCCGGTGCCGACCTCGTCTCCCCGCTCGAGGACGTCGAGACCGTCGGCACCGGCGCGCTCGGCGTCCCGGTTCCTAGCAAGGAGGTGCGCATCGTCGACCCCGAGGGCAAGGAGACGCCCCCGGGGCAGGCCGGCGAGCTGATCGTCCGCGGTCGGCCGATGATGCTCGGCTACTGGAACCAGCCCGAGGTCACCGCGCGCACCATCGTCGACGGGTGGCTGCACACCGGTGACCTCGCCATGCGTGACGAGCACGGCCGCTACCGCCTGGTCGGCCGCCTCAAGGACATGGTCCGACGGGGCGGGGAGAACGTCGCCTGCGCCGAGGTGGAGGCCGTGATCGGCCAGCACCCCGATGTGCACTCGGCGGCGGTGGTCGGCGTCCCCGACGATCTCTTCGGCGAGGAGGTCAAGGTCTTCGTGCGCCTCCAGGCCGGCTGCACCCCCGATCGGGCCATGGCCGAGCGCCTCGTCGAGCACGCTCGTGGCCGGCTGGCGAAGTTCAAGGTCCCTCGCTACGTCGAGTTCGTCGACGAGTTCCCGATGACGCCCTCGGAGCGTGTCGCCAAGCCAGCCCTCGTGGCCCGTGCGGCCGATGAGCCGGGTCCCCGGTTCGACCTCAGTACGTCTCGGTAGACGCTCCACCTCAGCTCCTCAGAAAGGGTTCACGCATGTCCGGATCAACTCCCAGACGGTCGCGCCTGTTCGTCGCTGCCACCGGGTCGCTGGCGCTGCTCGCGCTGTCAGCCTGCGGCGGCGAGGAGAAGGCACAGGCCGGCAGCGAGGGCGAGACGCCCGAGTCCGTTCGCCTCGTGCTGCGCAACGACGTCGACAGCTTCGACCCGTTCAAGAGCGCTGCGGAGTCCGGCGCCAAGCAGATCTTCGACGCCATCTACGACACCCTGGTGCGGGTCGACGCCGCCGGCGGGGATGGCGGCGTCACCGGCTCGCTGGCCGAGACGTGGGAGGTTCAGCCCGATGGCGCCACCTTCACCCTGCGCGAGGGCCTGACCTGCGCCGACGGCACCGAGTTGACCGCCTCCGGCGTGGCCGCGTCCCTGCAGCACCTGGCCGACCCCGAGACGGGTGCGCTCTACGCGAGCCGGGTCTTCGGCCCCGACGGAGCCAAGCAGATCGCCGCCGACGACGCGGCCAACACCGTCACCATCACGCTCAACGCTCCGTACACCTACCTGCTCGAGGGCCTTTCGCAAGGCTACGTCGTGTGCCCGAGCGGCCTGGAGGACCTTGAGCAGCTCGCCCAGGAGCCAGCCGAGACCGGGCCCTACGAGGTAACCGACCTGCGCCGCGGTGACGGCTACACCCTGGAGCGCCGCGAGACCCCCGTGGTCGACGCGCAGGCGCTGCCGGCCACCCTCGAGCTGCGGGTCGTCAACGACGACACCACCCGCGCCAACCTCGTAGACACCGGCGAGGTCGACATCGTCTCGGTGATGGGACGCGACGCCACCCGCCTGGAGAAGAAGCTGTCGCAGATCGACGGGCGCGCCTTCCTCTCCGACGCACTGCTCTTCAACCACGCCCCCGGACGGGTGACCGCCGACCAGGCGGTGCGGACCGCGCTCTCCCTGGCGCTCGACAACGCGGCGTACGCCAAGGCCGCCTCCTTCGACCTCGGCACCCCGATCGACACCATGTACACGCCGAACATGGACTGCTTCACCGAGGACAACGGGACGCTGGTCACCGGCTACGACGTCGACGCCGCCAAGCAGGCGCTGGCCGACGCCGGGTACGGCGAGGGCGGCAAGCAGTTGAGCGTCGTCCTGCTGGGCCTGGACAGCCAGAACTCCGGCCCCGAGCTGATCGCCGACTCCCTGCGCCAGATCGGCGTTGAGGTGAAGCTCAGCAAGGGCACCCTCGAGCAGGCGCTCGGCGTCCTGTTCGGCACCGGTGACTGGGACCTGGTGGTCTACCCCTACGCCGTCCCGACTCCGGTGCCGTCGACCCTGGTCAACCAGATCAGCGGTGATCTCGGCGCCACCCTCAACGTGGGCAGCGTGCGCAACACGACCTACGACGAGACCGTCGTCGAGGCCGCGGGCACCACGGGCGAGAGCCAGTGCCGGCTCTGGGGCGAGGCCGAGGCCGCGCTGCTCGAGGAGGTCGACGTCAAGCCGTTGATGTGGTCCAACGTCGCCTGGTTCGCAGACGGCCTGGAGTTCGACGCCAACTACTTCAACATCGACACCCGCAGCATCCGCACCGCGGGCTGAGGCCGCCACCTCCACCCCCGACCGGCACGACGCTGAGGAGCAGCAGGAGCGCAGATGAAGAGGACCACGTTCTTCCTTCAGCGGTTGCTGCGCCTCGGCGTCGTGCTGGCATCGGTGGTGGTGCTGACCTTCGCGCTGGTGCACCTGACCCCGGGCGACCCGGCCCGCGCGATCGCCGGCGCCCAGGCCGACGCGACCGCGGTCGCGCTGGCTCGCGCCGAGTTCGGGCTGGACCGCCCGCTGCACGAGCTGTTCGGGTCCTACCTAGCCGGGCTGGTGCACGGTGACCTGGGCACCTCGTTCAAGACCCGGCAGCCGGTCAGTGAGCTGATCGCCAGCCGAGCCGGGCCGACCTACTCCCTCGCGCTGGCGGCCCTGGTGATGATCGCGGTGGTCGGTCTGGCCGCGGGGCTCTTGGCCGGCATCGCCTCGGCCCGGGGCAGCCGGGCCTTCGACGCCGCCTTCAGCGCGGTCACCGGTGGCCTGGCGGCGATGCCGCACTATCTGACCGCGACGTTCCTGGTCTTCCTCTTCGCCGTCACCTGGACGCTCTTCCCGGTCGCCGGCAGCGACGGGCTGTCCACCCTGGTACTGCCCGCGGCTGCGGTTGCGTTGCGCCCGGCCATGATGGTGGCCCGGGTAGTGCGGGTGCGCACGGTCGAGGTGGTGGAGCAGCCCTACGTCCGCACCGCTCGGGCCAAGCGGATCGGCCCGGCCCGCCTGTACCTGCGCCACGTGCTTCCCAACGCCGCGACCGCGGCCCTCGCCCTCGGCGGGGTTCTGTTCGCCAGCCTGATCGGCGGCGCTGTGGTAGTGGAGCTGGTCTTCGGCCGCGCCGGGCTGGGCACCGAGCTGGTGCGCGCGGTCATCGCCGGCGACTATCCGGTGGTGCAGGGGATCACCTTGCTCATGGGTGCGACAGTCGTGGTGGTCAACCTGCTGGTCGACCTGCTGCTCGGCGCCCTCGACCCAAGGACGGTGGAGGCATGAGCCGCACCACGACCACGCTCCGGTCACTGCTATCGACGCCGACCGGGGCGCTTTCCGGGCTGGCGCTGCTCACGCTCGCCGCCCTCGCCGCACTCGGCCCCGACGGCTATGGGTCCACGGCGACGACCGTCGACATGCTGGTGGCCAGCGAGGGCGCCAGTGGCGAGCACTGGCTGGGCACCGACGGCCTGGGCCGTGACATCTTGCTGCGTACCCTGGCCGCCACCCGGCTCTCCTTGATGCTCGGCGCCTCAGCGGTGGCGATCGCGGCGGTCGCGGGAGCCATCATCGGCAGCCTGCTCGCGGTCTCCGGACGCCGGGTCCGCGAGATCGGCGCGACCGCCATCGACACCCTGCTCAGCTTCGGCGACATCCTGCTCGGCGTCGTGATCGTCACGATCCTCGGGCTGGGCGCCTCCAGCGCCGTGATCGCGATCGGCGTGGCCTTCACCCCCGTCTTCGCCCGGTTCTCCTTCAGCCTGGTCTCCTCGGTGGTGGTGCGCGACTACGTCGCGGCCGCGCGGGTCGTCGGCGTACGACGGCGCTCGTTCCTCTCCCGCTACGTCTTCCGCAACGTCTCCGACAGCCTGTCGGTCACGGTGTTCAGTGCTGTGGGGGAGGGCATCATCGCGCTGTCCTCGCTGAGCTTCCTCGGCCTCGGTGTGCAGGAGCCCGACTTCGACTGGGGGCAGATGCTGACCGACGGCGTGCGCAACTTCTACCTCAACCCGTGGGCGGCGGTGGCGCCTGCGGTGATGATCGGGCTCACCGGCCTCGCGCTGTCGATGTTCGGCGACGCGTTGGCACGGGCGCTCAACCCGGTCGCCCACGCCGCCGCGCCCCAGGCTCCGGCGGAGGTGAGCGCATGAGCACGGACCCGGTGCTCGAGGTCGGCGGGCTGCAGATCGGCTCGCCACACACCCGGTTGGTGCACGACATCTCCTTCAGCGTCAGTGCCGGCGAGATCGTCGGCCTGGTGGGGGAGTCCGGCAGCGGCAAGACCCTGACCACCCTGGCGGTCGCCCAGTTGCTGCCACGCGGGCTGCGCTCGACCGCCACCCGGATGGCGCTCGACGGTCACGACCTCACCAGCCTCAGAGCCCGCGAGCAGCGCCGCCTGCTCGGCACTCGGCTGGCGATGGTCTTCCAGGATCCGATGTCCTCGCTCAACCCCGCAATGCGCATCGGCGCCCAGATGGTCGAGGCGGTGCGAGTGCACCGGGGCCTCTCCCGTCGCGAGGCGCGGGAGCTGGCCGTCCGCAGCCTCGCCGACGTCCACATCACCGAGCCCGATCAACGGCTGCGGCGCTACCCCCACGAGCTCTCGGGCGGCATGCGCCAGCGGGTGATGATCGCGATGGGGCTG
This sequence comes from Actinomycetes bacterium, assembly GCA_023415395.1. GTDB lineage: Bacteria > Actinomycetota > Actinomycetes > Propionibacteriales > Nocardioidaceae > Nocardioides. The sequence goes on along the minus strand of JAEZKN010000555.1, from coordinate 6,974 downwards.
ATGACCCAGCCGCGGCTGCTCATCGCCGACGAGCCCACCACCGCCCTCGACGTCACCGTGCAGGCCCAAGTGATGACGCTGCTGCGCGAGCTCAATCGTGAGCACGGGACCTCGGTGCTGCTGGTCACCCACAACATCGCGCTGCTCTCGGAGATCTGCGACCGGGTGCTGGTGATGTACCGCGGGCACCTGGTCGACGATGCGCCGGTCGATGCCCTGACCGCTCCCGAGCGGCATCCCTACACGCGCGCGCTCATCGGTGCGGTACCCGATCTCGAGACCGACCGGACCCGCGCACTGGTCGACGTCCCCGAGTTCGACCTGACGTCGAAGGGAGCCACTCGTGCTTGAAGCCCGCGACCTCAGCGTCGTCTACCCCGGGCCGCCGCGGTTCGTCGCGGTCGACCAGGTCAGTCTGTGTCTCCCGGCCGGCACCACCGTCGGCCTGGTCGGGGAGTCCGGGTCGGGGAAGTCCACGATCGCCAAGGCGATGGTGGGCCTCGGGCCGGTCACCGCCGGCGGTGTCCACCTCGACGACCACGTCGTGCTCTCGGCCCGGCGCCGGCGCCGGCGCCGGCCCATGGCCGACCTCGGCGTGCAGTTGGTCTTCCAGGACCCACACGCCTCGCTCAACCCCCGGATGAGCGTGGGAGACACCCTGCGCGAGGCGGCCGCGCTGCGTCGTACCGGCCGGGATGCGGTCGAGGCACGGGTCGGCGACGTGCTCGACCTGGTCGGACTCGCCCCTGAGCACCTCGGCCGTTATCCCCATCAGATGTCGGGAGGGCAGCTGCAGCGGGTCGCGATCGCCCGCGCGCTCGCCGTGGAGCCCGCCTACCTCCTGCTGGACGAGGTCACCGCCTCTTTGGACGTGTCGGTGCAGGCCCGGATCCTCAACCTGCTCCGCAGGCTGCAGCGCGAACTAGGCTTCGCGATGCTCTACATCTCCCACGATCTCTCCGTGATCCGCTACGTCAGCGATCACGTCTACGTCATGCGTCACGGTCGGCTCGTGGAGCATGGCCCGGCCGAGGCCGTCTTCGAACAGCCCACGACCGAGTACACCCGCCAACTGCTGGCAGCCGTCCCGCGCTTGGGCGGCAACCGTTGGCAATCCACCTCACTACAGGAGATCCCATGACGACCTCGATCCCTTCGGCCGGCGAGCTCAACGTCGAGCTCGTCCGCGACTGCGCGGTCATCACGGTCAATCGGCCCCAGAAGCTCAACGCGCTGACCCAGGGGATGCGTCGAGAACTGGTGGCCCAGATCAACCGGCTGGGTGACGGCACCCAGGTCCGGGGGATCGTGCTGACCGGCGCCGGTCGCGCGTTCTCCGCTGGGGAGGACCTCACGGCGACGCTCGCCTCACACGATGGCGACGTGCTCGACGCGGTCGAGACCTTCCATGCCATCACCCGCGCGATCCTGGCCACCGAGGTGCCGGTGATCGCGGCGGTCAACGGCCTCGCGGTCGGCGGCGCCTCCGAGGTCACGATGTGCTGTGACAGCCGGGTCGGAACCCCGAACACCGAGTACTTCATGCCCGAGAACCAGATCGGCCTGACGATCTCCAACGCCTCGAGCATCCTGCTGCGGCGACTGGTCGGCAACCACGCCCCCCGGATCGTCATGGAGTCGCGCCGGATGGATGCCGATGAGGCCCTCCGCGTCGGGCTGCTCGACGAGATCGTCCCGGCCGACGGCCTGATCGAGCACTGTCTCGATCTGATCCACCGGTGGAACCGGCCGGGGTCGGCGACTCCGCTGCACCTGAAGCTCCTGCGCCCGACGCCGGAGGAGATCGAGGCGGCGATCGCGCGGGAGAACGACGCGGCCAGCGCGGCGTACGAACAGGGTGTCATCGCCGAGGGCATCGAGCGGTTCTGGAGAGCGAAGGGCGCCGATCAGCCGAGGTAGGGACCCCCGCGGAAGCCACGCACCGATCGGGCTGCCCCGGCGATGAGGCGGCGAGCCGCCTTGGAGCTTCAGCTTGGCCGCGGTGACGTGCTGGAGCAGGTTGCCGTCGGCCTCCGCCCCGACCGCGTCGATGGCGACGTCGAAGCCGAGCCCGTCGGTGATCGGCTTGAGCAGCACCACCACGTCGTCGTGCTCCACGAAGTTGTAGGTCTCCGCGTGGGCGAACTCGCGCGCCTTGGCCAACCGGTTCTCCAGGTGGTCGACGACCACCACCCGGCCGGCGCCCATCAGCCATGCCGACTTCGCCGCGAAGAGTCCGACAGGCCCGGCGCCGAACACGACGACGGTGTCGCCCTCGGAGATGTCGCCCAGCTGAGCGCCGAAGTAGCCGGTCGCCAGCGCCTCGGTGCACAGCACCGCATCGTCGTCGGACATCCACTCCGGGATCACGCTGGGCCCGACGTCGGCGAACGGCACCCGCACGTACTCGGCCCGGCCGCCGTCGTACCCGCCGCAGGTGGGCGAGTAGCCGTAGATCCCGCCGACGGCGGTGGCGTTGTGGTTGACGTTGTGGCAGTTGGAGTAGAGCCCGCGCGCGCAGAAGAAGCAGCTCCCGCAGAAGACGTTGAGCGGCACCATCACGCGGTCGCCGACACGCAAGTTCTGCACCGCCGGTCCGACCTCGTCGACGACGCCGATGAATTAGTGGCCGGAGGTGTGGCCGACGCGGGTGTCCGGCATCATCGCGTGGTAGAGGTGCAGGTCGGACCCGCAGATCGCCGCGAGCTGGACCGCACGATTGCGTCACCGGGGTGCTCGATGTGCGGCCGGGGCTTCTCCTCGACGCGGATCCGATAGGGGCCGCGGTAGACCATGGCGCGCATGGGGCCTCCTCAACGGGGATGTCGGCAGGTGTCAGCCCACCGGGTACCCCGGACCGCCACTCGCACGCGGCGTGGTGCGCGCGAAGCGCATCCCCTCAGTCGGCGGCGAGCCGGCGGGCGCTGCGCTCCTCCTGGCGCGCCGTACGGCGGCGGCGCAGGCGGCGCACCAGCCGCGGGGCGTGCGCCTCGGCGGCGGGCAGGTCGATGAGCCGGTTGAGCTGCTGGTGGTAGCCGGTCGGGGTCAGGTCGAAGCGCTCGCGGACCGCCTCGTCCTTGGCGCCCGCGTGCGACACCCAGTTCTGCTCGAACTCGAGGATCTCGCGGTCGAGATCCGACAGCTCGGTTCCGTCGACGTGCATGCCGCAGATCCTCACACGAGGCCGGGGCCGACCAGGAATCGGTCGACCTCGATGCGCAGCGCGACCCGCTCGGGGTTCGGCTGCGGGGCGCGGTAGCGCGCGGCGTAGCGCTCCATGGCGCGCAGCACCGAGGCCTCGTCGGTGCGCACCTGTGCGGTGCCCTCGAGCGTCGACCAGCGCCCGCCGTCGACCTGACAGGCCGAGACCCGGGCGTCGGCGGCGACGTGGGCGACCTTGCGCGAGCCCGCGCGGGTGATCACCCACGCGCAGCGCTCCTCGGGGTCGAGCGCGACGCCGACCGGTACGACGTGCGGGGAGCCGTCGGCGCGCAGTGTCGTCAACGTGCAGATGTGGTACTCGGTCCAGAACTCCAAGAAGGCGGGAGGGATGTCGTCCCACCCGGGGCGCCAGGTCGTCACAGGCAGATCCTCGCAGGTCGCCGACCAGGTCGGGCACGCGGTCGGGCAGGCCGCGTGCTCAGATCCATCGGGTGAACCAGATCCGGTCCAGCCACTCCTGGTGGGTGAGCAGCTGGTTGGTCCAGATCGGCCAGAACCACGCGAAGTTCAGCAGCACCAGCACCAGGAACGCCCCGGAGACCACGACCCCCGCCGTACGCCGTCGTCCGCCGGATGCCGGGCCGATCAAGAGGCCGATCGTCATCGTCAGCGCCAGGATCAGGAACGGCAGCGTGATGATGGCGTAGAAGGAGAAGATCGGCCGGTCGTCGTACTGAAGCCAGGGCAGCCAGGTCGAGGCGGTGCCGACGATCGCCACGCCCCACCGCCAGTCGCGGGCTCCGATCCACAGCACCAGCGCGACCAGCAGCGCCAGGCAGCCGCCCCACCAGATCGTCGGGGTGCCGAGCAGCAGCACCTGACGCAGGCAGTCGCTGCCCGCCGGCGCGTCGCACCCCCGGGTGCCCGGCTGGATGTCGGTGTCGGCGGCGACCCCGACGGGGCGATTGAGGATCAGCCAGCCCGCCGGGTCGGAGGCGTAGTCGTGCGTGCTGTCGTTGAGGAACTTGGTGTGGAAGGTGAAGACGTCCTGGTGGTAGTACCAGAGCGAGCGCAGCGACTGCACGACCTCGCCGAGCCCGTCGGCGTCGGGCTCGGTGCGGGTGGGCCAGTCCTTCCCGCCGTCGTAGTGGGTGTACTGCGTCGCCGAGAGGTGCTCCTCGTACTGCTCGGCGTTGACCAGCCAGCCGGTCCAGCTCGCGACGTAGACGACGAAGGCGACCAGCACCAGTTGGACGAACGCCGGGATGCCGTCGACGACCGCGGAGCGCAGCACCGACCAGCGCACGCCGAAGGAGCGCCGGGCGCCCGCCGACCACAGCCAGCAGAGCAGCCCGAAGGCGGCGAGCGGGTACGCCGCCTCCCACTTGGTCCCCAGGGCCAGGCCCCAGCACACCCCGCCGAGCAGGAGCCAGGGCCTCAGCAGCACCCCGCGCACCGGTCCCCACCCCCGGGGGTCGCTCACCGGCTCGGTCATCAGGCGGGCGAGCCGCGCGCGGTGCCAGTCCCGGTCGGCGACGATGCAGTGCACGCCGCAGAGCAGGAAGAACGCGACGAAGATGTCGAGGAGCGCGAGCCGGGAGAGCACGAAATGCAGCCCGTCGAAGCAGAGCAGGACGCCGGCGATGCAGCCGAGCAGCGTGGAGCCGGTGAGCCGCCGGGCCAGCCGGCACATCACCAGGACCATCAGCGCGCCGACGACGGCCGCGGAGATCCGCCAGCCGAAGGGGTCCATCCCGAAGGCCTTCTCGCCCAGGGCGATCAGCCACTTGCCGACGTCGGGGTGCACGGCCATCTCGGGGCCGTCGCGCCAGATGCCGGTCGTGGTGCCGTCCAGGATCTTCTGGTTGGCGTCCTCGACGTAGTTGCGGGCGTAGCCGAAGTGCAGCAGCGACCAGGCGTCCTTGGCGTAGTAGGTCTCGTCGAACTCGAACTGGTGCGGCCGGCCCAGGTGCCACAGCCGCAGCAGCAGTGCGACCAGAGCGACGGCGATGCTGGCCGCCCAGCCGACGAAAGGGGCCTGCGCGCCGACCCGGCTGCGGGCGCGGGCCCAGGCGGAGGGCAGCGGCTGCCCGTCGACGGTGCGGGAGAGCCCGGCCCGCTCCTGCGGAGGCGCGTCGGGCGGGGCGGACGTCACGATGGAAGACTCTAGGGCGTGTCGACAACAGGCGTCCTGGTGCTCGCGGCTACCCCGATCGGGCGTGTCGCCGACGCGCCGCCTCGGCTCGCGGAGGAGTTGGCCGCCGCCGACGTGGTCGCGGCCGAGGACACTCGCCGGCTCCGGCGCCTCACCACCGACTTGGGCGTGAGCGTCACCGGCCGGGTGGTCTCCTACTTCGAGGGCAACGAGTCCGCACGCACCCCCGTCCTGCTCGAAGCGCTGCTCGCCGGCGAGCGGGTGCTGCTGGTGACCGACGCCGGCATGCCCAGCGTCTCCGACCCCGGCTACCGGCTGGTCGCGGCGGCGGTCGAGCACGACGTGTCGGTAACCGCGGTGCCCGGCCCGTCGGCGGTGCTCACCGCGCTCGCGGTGAGCGGGCTGCCGGTCGACCGCTTCTGCTTCGAGGGCTTCTTGCCCCGCAAGGCCGGCGAGCGGGCGCGACGGCTCGCCGCGCTGGCGACCGAGGAGCGCACGATGGTCTTCTTCGAGGCCCCGCACCGCACGGAGGCGGCCCTGGAGGCGATGGCCGGGGCGTTCGGGGTGGACCGGTCGGCGGCCGTGTGCCGCGAGCTCACCAAGACCCACGAGGAGGTACGCCGGGGACCGCTCGGCGACCTGGTCACCTGGGCCGCCGAAGGGGTGCGCGGCGAGGTCACCATCGTCGTCGCGGGCGCGACACCGACCGCGCAGGTGGGCTCGGATCCGGCGAGCCTGCTCGCCGCCGTCGCCGACCTCGAGGCGGACGGCGTACGCCGCAAGGAGGCGATCGTCGAGGTCGCCCGGCGCGCAGGGGTGCCCAAGCGGGAGGTCTACAACCTGGTCCACGGGGGAGAAGGCACAGCATGAGCGAGCGCATCCGCGTCCTGCAGCACGACGGCCTCCGCTTCGACGTCCTCGACGAAGGCCCGCTCGACGCCACACCGGTCGTGCTGCTGCACGGCTTCCCCGAGCGCAGCAGCACCTGGCGCGAGGTCGCCCCGCGACTGCACGCGGCCGGGCTGCGCACCCTCGCCCTCGACCAGCGCGGCTACTCGCCGGGGGCCCGCCCGAGCGGCCGGCACAGCTACCGGATGCATCACCTCGCCGGCGACGTCGCGGCGCTGATCTCGCTCCTGGGCCAGCCCGTGCACCTGGTCGGCCACGACTGGGGCGCCGCGGTCGGCTGGGCGGTCGCTGGACGCTTCCCGGACCAGGTGCTCAGCTACACGGCGGTCTCGGTGCCGCACCCGGCGGCCTTCGCGCGGGCGATGAAGCATCCCGACCAGCGGCGCCGGTCGCGCTACATGGCCTACTTCAACGTCCCGGTCCTGCCCGAGCTCGCCGCCCGCCGGCCCGGTGGCCGCTTCGACCAGAGCATGCGCGCCGCCGGCATGACGACGGAGGAGGTCGCCCGCTTCCGCCGCGAGATCGTCGAGTACGGCGCGCTGCGACACGCCCTCGGGTGGTACCGCGCGCTGCCGCTCAGCAAGCCCGGCACCACCGACTTCCCGGTGCGGGTGCCCACGACGCTGGTGTGGAGCGACCGGGATGTCGCGATCGGCCGCGAGGGCGTGGACGGCACCGCCCGCTGGGTGGAGGCGCCCTATGAGCTGGTGGTGCTCGAGGGCGTCAGCCACTGGATCCCCACGCAGGC
>JAEZKN010000506.1 GCA_023415395.1 Actinomycetes bacterium | reverse complement strand
ACGCCGAGGAGCGCGCGGCGCACGGCGTGCCCGGCGACGTCCGCTGGACGATGGCACCCGCCGGCACCAACACCGGCGAGCCGATCGCGGCGGCCGTGGCGCTCGGCGCGGCCGCCGACTACCGCGGGCTCGGGTGGTTCTGCCCCGGGCTGGAGCACCCTGACGGGAGCGGGTCGTTCACGCTCGGCTTCCGCTCCGGCCTCATGGTCGACGCGACCGGGCAGCGCTACGCGAACGAGTGCCTCCCCTACGACCGGTTCGGCCGCGCGATGGCGTGCGCCCCCGAGCGGATTCCGTCGTGGTTCGTCTTCGACTCACGCGAGGGCGGCCGCCTGCCGGCCATCGCGATGCCCGAGGGCGACCCGGCCGCCCACCTCGAGGCCGGCACCTGGGTGCGCGCGGACTCGCTGCGCGAGCTGGCCGAGCGGATCGGCGTACCCGCGGCGGGGCTGGAGGCGACCGTCGAGCGCTACAACGGCTTCTGCGCCTCCGGCGTCGACGAGGACTTCGGCCGCGGGGACGACGAGTACGACACCTTCTTCGCCGGCGGCCAGGGCCCGAACCCGGCCCTGACCCCGTGCGACCGGGCGCCGTTCTACGCCGCCCGCTTCGTGCTCTCCGACCTCGGCACCAAGGGCGGGCTCGTCACCGACGAGCGCGCCCGCGTGCTGCGCGAGGACGGCACCCACGTCCCGGGGCTCTACGCCACCTCGAACTCGGCCGCGTCCGTCTTCGGGGCGGTCTACCCCGGTCCCGGCGCGCCGCTCGGCAGCGCGATGGTCTTCGCCTCGCTCGCGGTTCAGGACGTGCTCGGCTCCTGATCCTGCGACCCGAAGCCGGGAGGCTGCGGGAAGTCCCGGTGCTCGTGGTCGACCTGCGCGGGCCGGTCGCCGGGACCGTCGGGGTGGGCGACGTAGCCGATCAGGGCGCCGAACCCGCCGCCGGTGAGGATGCCGAGGACGAAGGCGCCCACCGCCGACCCGACCAGGATGCGTACGCCGACGGTGCGGCCCGGCCGCTCCTGCTCGACGGGCGCGGGGGGCACGGGGGGCACGGGCGGGGCCGGCGGAGCGGACTGGGCCTGGGGCTGGGTCTGCACCTGGGGCTGGGGCTGGGGCTGGGACTGGGACTGGGGCTGGGGGCTGTGCTGTTCGTTCATGACCTCGAGCGTGCGACGCCCGGCTGTGCCGAGCCTGTGTGCGCTCTGGGCGGTCGCGGTGAGCATTCCGTGACTCGGCACAGGACGCTCACAGGATCCGCACAGCCGCCGGAGTGACCATGGGGGCATGGACCTGACCCGACCCGACGGATCCCCGCTGCGCGTGCTCGTCGTGGACGACGAGGTCAACATCGCCGAGCTGGTCTCGATGGCGCTGCGCTACGAGGGCTGGCAGGTCGCGACGGCGCACACCGGCGCGCAGGCGGTGGAGACGGCTCGCGACTTCCAGCCCGACGCGGTGGTGCTCGACATGATGCTGCCGGACTTCGACGGCCTCGAGGTGCTGCGCCGGATGCGGGCCACGACCCCCGACCTGCCGGTGGTCTTCCTGACCGCGAAGGACGCCGTCGAGGACCGGGTCGCCGGCCTGACCGCCGGCGGGGACGACTACGTGACCAAGCCGTTCTCGCTCGAGGAGCTCGTCGCCCGGCTCCGCGGGCTGATGCGGCGCGCCGGAGCCCAGCGGGCGAGCGGGTCCGCGGTGCTGGTCGTCGGCGACCTCACCCTCGACGAGGACAGCCACGAGGTGTTCCGCGGCGGCGAGGAGATCACGCTGACCGCGACCGAGTTCGAGCTGCTCCGCTTCCTCATGCGCAACCCGCGCCGGGTGCTGAGCAAGGCGCAGATCCTCGACCGGGTGTGGAACTACGACTTCGGCGGCCAGGCCAACATCGTCGAGCTCTACATCTCCTACCTGCGCAAGAAGATCGACGCCGGACGCGCGCCGATGATCCACACGATGCGCGGCGCCGGCTACGTCCTGAAGCCCGCGGCATGACCGCCGTGAAGTCCCTCGCCTCGCGGCTCGTCCTCACGACCGTGGTGCTGGTGCTCGGCGTCTCCCTGCTGATCGGCGTGGCCACCACGCTCGCGATGCGGGGCTACCTGCGCGACCAGCTCGACGACCAGGTGCGCCGTTCGCTGATGGTCCGCCCGGGCGGCGGGCCGGGCAGCGAGGTGGGGATGCTGCGGGCGGTCATCCCCCCGGACGGCACGCCGCGGGCCGAGCTGGTCGAGCCCCCGCCCGACGGCGGCCCGATCCGGGAGGTCGTGGTGACCGGCGACGCCGTCGACCAGCTCGCGGAGCTGCCGGCAGACGGCGAGATCCGCAGCGTGCGCCTCGAGGGCGTCGGTGACTACCGCGTCCTGTCCCTCGACTCGCGCGGGGCGACCGTGGTCGTCGGCCTGCCCGAGGACGAGGTGACTGCCGCGGTCGCGCGCCTGGTCCGGGTCGAGGTGCTCCTCGCGCTGCTGGCGACCGGCGTCGCGGCGGGCGCCGCGCTCGTCGTCGTACGCCGGCAGCTGCGTCCCCTCACGGAGGTGGCCGCGACCGCGCGCACCGTCGCCGCGCTCCCGCTCGCGTCGGGGGACGCCGAGATCCCCGAGCGCGTCCCGGCCCACCTCACCGACGAGGACACCGAGGTCGGCCGCGTCGGCGCCGCCCTGAACACCCTGCTCGAGCACGTCGAGACCTCGCTGGCGGCCCGCGAGCGCAGCGAGCAGCAGGTGCGCCAGTTCGTCGCCGACGCCTCGCACGAGCTGCGCTCCCCCCTGGCGACGATCGCGGGCTACACCGAGCTGGCCCGGCGCCGGCCCGACGACCCGGAGGCGCTCGCCGCAGCGCTGGACAAGGCGGAGGAGGAGACGCAGCGGATGACCTCCCTGGTCGAGGACCTGCTGCTGCTCGCGCGGCTCGACGCGGGCCGGCCGCTCGCCCAGGAGTCCGTGGACCTGACCCGGCTCCTGGTCGAGGCCGTCGCCGATGCCCAGGTCGTCGCCCCGGACCACGCCTGGCGGGTCGAGGTGCCCGACGACGCCGTCGACGCGCCCTACGAGGTGCTCGGCGACGAGCTGCGCCTGCACCAGGTGGTGACCAACCTGCTGACCAACGCGCGGAAGCACACACCGGCCGGCACGACGGTCACCGTGGCCGTGCGGCGCGACGGCTTCTCCGTGCACGACGACGGCCCGGGCTTCCCACCAGAGCTGGTCGACCACGCCTTCGAGCGCTTCGTCCGCGGTGACACCGCGCGCACCCGCGGGCGGGAGGTCGGCGTCGGCCTCGGGCTCGCGCTGGTCGAGGCGATCGTGGCCGCGCACGGCGGCACCGTGCGGCTCACGTCCGCGCCGGGCGACACGACGATCGACGTCGTCCTCCCCCCCTCAGCCCGGGGTGACCTCGACGATCGCGGGCAGCGAGGCGGCCATCACCGCGAGCAGCTCCTCGCGGGTGATGCCGGACGGGTCGGCGATCCAGGAGAGCACCATCTCCTCGACCATCGCCGACCACCCGCGCACCACCAGGCGGGTCGCGGGGGTGTCCTCGATGATCTCGCCCTGCGCGTCCTCCCGGAAGATCCGGCCGTTGAGCGCGGACCGGGCCTCCTCGTAGATCTCGCGCAGCGTCTCGTTGCCGCCCTGGGCGGCCTTGACCAGCGAGAGGTAGCCCTCGTGGTTGGCCACGACGTAGTCGAGGTACGCCGCCAGCGAGGTCAGCATCCGCTCCATCGGCTCGCCGTCGGCCGGCGGCGCGGTCTGCGCGATCAGGTCGTCGGCGGCCCGACGGACCACCGCCTCGTGGAAGGCGTGCTTGTTGCCGAAGTAGTGGTAGAGCAGGCCCCGCGAGATGCCGGCCTCCTCGGCCAGCAGGTCGATCGAGAGCTCGTCGAGGGAGCGGTGGGCGAGCAGCCGGACCCCGAGGTCGAGCAGCTGCTCGCGGCGTTGCTCCGGGGACAGGCGGGTGCGCGGCGACGTACTCTGGCTCACGCCCCCACTCTATTGACGCTTTTTCAATAGCGCCAGTACCGTCCCCTCATGGCAGCCACGCACGTCGAGCATCTCATCGTGGGCGCGGGATTCGCGGGCCTGTGCGCCGCGATCAAGCTCCAGGAGGACGGGGAGACCGACTTCCTCGTGGTCGAGAAGGGCCCCGACGTCGGCGGCACCTGGCGCGACAACACCTATCCGGGCGCCGCCTGCGACGTGCCGAGCCAGCTCTACTCCTTCTCGTTCGCGCCGAACCCCGACTGGTCGAGGTCCTTCTCCCCCCAGCCCGAGATCCAGGCCTACCTGCAGCGGGTCGCGCGCGAGTCCGGGACGCTCGATCGCTTCGCCTTCCACACCTCGCTCGAGGACGCACGCTGGGACGACGCGGCCCAGGTGTGGCGCAGCCGGGTCGCCGGCCCGGAGGGTGAGCGCGAGATCACCTCGACCACGCTGGTCGTCGGCGCCGGAGCGCTGAGCGAGCCGCGGCTCCCCGCCATCGACGGCATCGGCGACTTCCAGGGCCACCTCTTCCACTCCGCGCGGTGGGACCACGACGTCGACCTGGCCGGCCGGCGCGTCGCGGTGATCGGCACCGGCGCCTCGGCCATCCAGATCGTGCCCGCGGTGCAGGAGGTCCTCCACCGCACCGGCGGGCACCTCGACGTCTACCAGCGCACCGCGCCGTGGGTGATCCCGCGCTCGGACCGGCGCTACACCCGCCTCGAGCGGCTCCTCTTCCGTCGGCTGCCCGGCTTCCAGCGCCTCTACCGCGCCTCGGTCTACCTCTCGCGCGAGATGCTCGTCCCCGGCCTCACCGTGAGCCGGGTCTTCTCGGCGCCGGTGAAGAAGGCCGCGCAGGCCAACCTGCTCACCGGGGTGCGCGACCCGGAGCTGCGCCGGCGGCTGACGCCGGACTTCGACATCGGCTGCAAGCGCATGCTGATCTCGAACACCTACTACCCGGCCGTCGCCTCGCCCGAGGTCGAGCTCGTGACCGATCCGATCGCCAAGGTCACCGGCGACGCGGTCGTCACCGCCGACGGCACCGAGCGGCCGGTGGACGTGCTCGTGGTCGCCACCGGCTTCCACACCACCGAGCTGCCGATCGCCGAGCGGATCCGCGGCCGCGACGGCCGCACGCTCGCCGAGGTCTGGGACGTGACCGGCATGGCGGCGTACAAGGGCACGACCGTCCCGGACTTCCCCAACTTCTTCATGCTCGTCGGCCCGAACACGGGGCAGGGCCACACGAGCATGGTGTTCATCATCGAGGCGCAGGTGGCCTACCTGCGCGACGCGGTGCGGACCCTGCGCCGCTCCGGCTGGTCCTCGCTCGAGCCGGCGCGGGACGCGTTCAGCGCATGGAACCGGTCGCTCCAGCGCCGGATGCGGCGGACCGTCTGGACGACCGGCGGCTGCTCGAGCTGGTACCTCGACGAGCACGGCAACAACCCCACCCTCTGGCCGCGGTCGACGGCGACCTTCCGTCGCGACCTGGCACGGTTCGACGCCGGCGCCTACCGGGCCACCTCGCGGAAGGAGCACGTCGCATGAAGTCCTTCGACGACAAGGTCGTGGTGATCACCGGCGCCGGATCGGGGATCGGCCGCGCGCTGACGCTCGACCTCGCCCGCCGTGGCGCCCGGTTGGCCGTCTCCGACGTCGACGACGCGGGCCTGGCCGAGACCGTGACCCTCGCCGAGCGGGCCGGCGTGCGGGAGCTGCGCTCGGACCACCTCGACGTCGCCGACCGAGCCGCCTTCGCGGCGTACGCCGCCGCGGTCGCCGAGCACTTCGGCCGCGTCAACGTCGTCGTCAACAACGCGGGCGTCGCCCTCGCCGGGAACTTCGAGGACCTCGAGTACGGCGACATGGACTGGATCATGAGCATCAACTTCTGGGGTGTGCTGCACGGCACCAAGGAGTTCCTGCCGCACCTGATCGCCTCCGGGGACGGCCACGTCGTGAACATCTCCTCGCTCTTCGGGTTGATCTCGATGCCCGGCCAGAGCATGTACAACGCAGCCAAGTACGCCGTGCGCGGGATGACCGAGGCGCTGCGCGAGGAGATGCTCGTGGCCGGCCACCCGGTCGGCGTCACCGTCGTCCACCCCGGCGGCATCAAGACCGCGATCGCCCGCAACGCCCGGGTCTCCGCGCGCGAGGACAAGGACCGCACCGCCAGGCTCTTCGACGAGAAGCTCGCCAAGATGACCCCCGAGCGGGCCGCCGAGGTCATCCTCAAGGGGGTGCTGCACGGGAAGGCCCGGGTGCTGGTCGGGCTCGACGCCCACGCGGTGCACACGCTCGCCAAGCTGACCGGGTCGCGCTACCAGGACATCGTCGCGAGGGCCGCTAGTCGCGTGCTTCCGGAGAAGACGACCGTCGTCTAGCCGCGCGCTCCGAGCGGTGGGTCCGCACCTTCAGCGCACCCACCTGGCGCGGGCCGGCCAGGCGGCTCTCGACCTTGCGGGCCTCACGGCGCAGCGGCTGGGCGACGTACTCACCCAGGATCACGCCGGCGGCGAGCGCGGTCGCGATCGACGCGGCGGTGATGAGCGCGAGCAGGCCGGAGGACGTCGCGAACCCACCCTCGGTCAGCAGGCTCAGGCCGCGGTAGATCGAGAGGCCGGGCAGCATCGGCACGACCGCCGACACGACCACGACCAGGGGTGGGACGCGCATCCGCCCGGCGACGGCGTAGCTGACCAGACCGACGAAGAAGGCCGCCAGCGCGACCGACCACGTCTTCCCGGCGCCGCCGATCCCCACGCCCTGGGAGATGAGCATGGCCACCGCGGCGACCAGGCCGATCGGCACCAGGGTGCGCCGGGGCGCGTAGGAGGCGAACGCGAACGCCGCGGCGCAGAGCGTCGCTCCCAGCGCCATCACCGAGATGTCCTTGAGGTCCGTGGGCCGGCCAGGGTCGATCGGCCCGACGTCGACGCCCAGCAGGTCGGCCACGGTCAGGCCCCCGCTGACCCCGGCGATGATGCCGCCGGTGGCGAGGAGCGCCTCGGTGAGCCGGGCGCCCGCGGTGATGTAGAAGCCGGTCAGGGCGTCCTGCAACGCACCCATGAAGCCGATCCCGGCCAGCAGCATGATGAGGTTCGCGGTGACGACCAGCGACGGGTCGAGGTCGAAGGGCAGCGGGCTCGCCGCGATGGCGATGAGCGTCGCGACGGCGCCGCCGGCGACCTGGCGGTAGAAGAAGGGCAGCCGCTGGCGCGACATCAGCAGCTGGAGCCGGTCGATCGCGATCGCCGCGATCGCCGCGATCACCGCCACCTCCAGGCCGCCGCCGAGCTGGATCCCGACGCCGGCGGCCATCAGGCCCCAGCCCAGCGTCGCCGCCCAGCGCGGGAGCACGTGGCCCGACGAGACGATCCGGGCCAGGCGGCCGCGCGCCTCCTTGAGGTCCACGTTGCCGACCAGCACGTCGCGGACCAGGTGGTCGACGAGCGTGAGGTCCTCGTAGTCGATCTCGCGGTGCTTGACCTGCCGGATGAGCACGACCGCCGGCTCCTCCGGGTCCAGCTGGATCGACATCGACAGCGAGGTGAAGGTGACGTCGACGTCCGGGTGGCGCACGCCGTACTGCCAGGCCAGCGCCTGCATCGTCGCGACCACGTCGGCGGCGCCGGCGCCCGAGGAGAGCAGGACCTCCCCGACCCGGAGGCAGAAGTCCATGGTCAGGTTGAGCTCACGGGCCTCCATCCGGTCTGCAGCCATGGCGGCCATGGTGGCAGCCGGCTGGTAGACAGGTCACGTGGCCCCCGACCCCTGCGCACCCGTCCACGTGGCCATGTCCAAGTGGGGCGGCCGGCCGCACTGGGAGTTCGACGCCGCCTACCTCGGCAGCGACGCGCACGGCGACTGGCTGGGCATCCCCGCCGGCACCGAGATGGACCGGCCCGGGGCGCACTACGTCGCGCCGACCCACCAGGTCGCACTGGTGCCTGCGCCCGGGCCGGACGCCGAGCGCGGCTGGCTGGCGACCTTCCACGACGTGGGCGGTCCGGTGCGGGTCTACGTCGACATCACCACGCCTCCGGTGTGGGACGGCGCGGTCGTCCGGGCGGTCGACCTCGACCTCGACGTGGTGGCCGGCTGGGGTCGGTCCCCGGGGCCCGGCCGGGTGTGGGTCGACGACGAGGAAGAGTTCGCCGAGCACCGGGTCGCGTTCGGCTACCCCGACGACGTCGCGGCCGCCGCGCTGGCCTCCTGCGAGCGGGTGCTGGGCCTCGTCACGGACGGGGCGGCGCCGTACGACGGGCAGGCCGCGGCGTGGCTCGCGCGGCTCGGAGGCATGCTCGGGCCCTGACTGTGGAACCCTGGTGCGCGTGCGGATCGACTTCCACGGCTCCCCCGAGCCCACCCTCGGCGTCGAGTGGGAGCTGGCGCTCGTCGACCGCCGCAGCCGGGACCTGCGCAACGACGCGACCCACCTCTTCGCGCGGGCCAAGCCCCGGCTCCCGGACCCGGGCAAGCTGCACAAGGAGCTGCTCCGCAACACCGTCGAGATCGTCAGCGGCGTGTGCCACACGGTCGGCGAGGCGATGGCCGACCTGCGCCAGACCCTCGAGGTGGTGCTGCCGGCCGGCGACGACCTCGACATCGACCTCTACGGCGCCGGCACCCACCCCTTCGCGTCCTGGACCGGGCAGCAGCTCACCGAAGGGCACCGCTACCAGGAGCTGATCGACCGCACCCAGTGGTGGGGCCGCCAGATGCTGATCTGGGGCGTGCACGTGCACGTCGGCCTGCCCGCGAAGGCGCGCGTGATGCCGGTGCTCTCCGCGCTGCTCAACCACTACCCCCACCTGCAGGCGCTCTCGGCGTCCTCGCCGATCTGGGCCGGCCTCGACACCGGCTACGCCTCCAACCGCGCGCTGATGTTCCAGCAGCTCCCGACCGCGGGGCTGCCCTTCCAGTTCGAGACCTGGGCGGAGTTCGAGGCCTTCGCCCACGACCAGGTCGTCACCGGCGTGATCGAGGAGCTGACCGAGATCCGGTGGGACGTCCGGCCCGCCCCGGTGCACGGCACGCTGGAGAACCGGGTGTGCGACGGCATCTCGAACTTCACCGAGCTCTCGGCCCTGGTCGCGCTCATGCACTGCCTGGTCGTCGACCTCGACACACGGCTCGCGGCCGGCGAGACGCTCCCGACGCTGCCGCCCTGGCACGTCCAGGAGAACAAGTGGCGTGCCGCGCGCTACGGCCTCGACGCGATCGTCATCACCGACGCCGCCTCGAACGAGCGCCTGGTCACCGACGACCTGGCCGACCTCCTCGAGCGCCTGGCGCCCGTCGCCGACCGGCTCGGTTGCGCCGAGGAGCTCGCCTCCGTCGCGGACATCCCGCGCCGGGGCGCGTCCTACCAGCGCCAGCGCGCCGTCGCCGCGGCGCACGACGGCGACTTCGTCGCGGTCGTCGACTCGGTCGTGCGCGAGCTCCGGGACGGGCTGTAGGGCTCAGTAGCCGCCCGGCGGCGCCACCATCTCCAGCCGCACGCCGAGCAGCCGCACCGGCCGATCGCGGTCGCCCGGGTCGAGCCTGTCGAGCAGCGACACCGCTGCCTCCTCCAGCACGGCTGGGTCGTCGGTCGGCGCCGGCAGGGTCAGGCTGCGGCTCACGGTGAAGAACGGCCGGAGCCGGACCTTCAGCCCGACGCGCGCCGCCGGTCGGCCCTCGGCGTCGATGTCGGCCACCACCCGCCTGGTCAGCGTGCGCACGGCCGCCTCGACCTCCGCCCTCGTCTCCAGGTCCTGCTGGAAGGTCTCCTCGCGCCCGTGCGCCCTCGGCACCCACGGGGTCGCGTCGACCGGACTGGTGTCCGCGCCGCGGCCCAGGCGGTGGTACCACGGCCCCATCGTCGGCCCGAGCTCGGCCGCGAGCACCCGGGCGTCGGACGCCGCGAGCTGGGCAACGGTGTCGATCCCGAGGGCAGCGAGCTTCTTGCCCGTCTTCGCCCCGATGCCCCACAGCGCCGTGGTCAGTCGCTCACCCATCACCTCGAACCACGTCGCCTCGGTCAGCTCGGCCACCCCGCGCGGCTTGCCGAGCTCGGTGGCGATCTTGGCGCGCAGCTTGTTGTCGCCGACCCCGACCGAGCAGTGCAGCCCGGTCGCGTCGAGCACTGCGGTGCGCAGCTCCTCGGCGAACACCCGCGGGTCCCCGAGGTCCCCGTGCCCCTCACCGGCGGCGAGGAACGCCTCGTCCCAGCCCAGCACCTCCAGCACCACCGGCACGCCGCCCCAGGTCAGGGCGCGCAGCGTGTCCATGACCTCGGCCGAGGCCGCGTCGTAGGCCGCCTTGTCGACCGGCAGGAACACCGCGTCGGGGCACTTGCGGACCGCCACCCGCAGCGGCATCCCCGAGCCCACGCCGAACGCGCGCGCCTCGTAGGAGGCTGTGGCGACCACGCCCCGCTCGGTCGGGTCGCCCCGGCCGCCGACGACCACCGGCCGCCCGGCCAGCTCGGGCCGGCGCAGCACCTCGACCGCCGCGATGAACTGGTCCATGTCGACGTGGAGCACCCACGGCTGCGTGGTCATCGGCTGCGTGGTCATCGGCTGCGCCGTCATCGCGGTGGCGGTAGCGCGTCGGTCGACTCCAGCTGGTCCATCCCGGTGACCATGAGCAGGTCGACGACCACCGAGCGGAGCTGCGCCAGCACGGCCTCGGCCGCGAGCACCTCCGAGCGGTCCACCTGCCCGGTCGCCTCGGCGACCGCGAGCAGCGCGGGCTGCGCGGGCGTCGACAACCGGTTGGCGGCGAGCTCCTGCGCGACCGCGTCGGTGGCGTCCGCGAGGTCACGCGCCAGGAGCGCGTAGGCCCGCGGCACTGGGCGTCGGTGGTAGGCCGCCACGGCGGTCTGCCGCACGAGCACCCGGGTGCTGCGCAGCGCCCGGTCCAGCGGGTCGACGAGGTCGGCCATCGAGCGCAGCCCGGCCCGGTGCCGCACCCGGAACGGCGACGACTCCACGACCGAGAGCCCCTCGTCCGCGGCGGCCTGCAGCTCCCGGATCAGCGAGTCGGTCGACCGGGCGTCGGCCAGCAGCTCCAGCGCGCGCTGGAACTCCCCGTCGTCCATCACCTCGGCGGCGGCGCGCAGCAGCGCGGAGATCTTCCGCACCACCACGGCCGCCTGCTCCCGGGGCCGGCGCAGCGGCGCGGCCGGCACCACCGTCGCGGCGACCAGCGCCACGAGCCCTCCGATCAGCGCGTCGGTCCAGCGCGTGAACGCCTGGCCCGGCCCGACGGTCAGGCCGGCGATGACGATCGACTGCACCGCCGCCTGCGTGACGAAGAGCTGGCCGCTGCTGAGCAGCAGGGCCGAGGACATGGCCAGAGCGACGATCAGCCCGATCTGCCAGGCCCCGGACCCCAGCCAGACCACGAGCAGGTCGGCGAGGAAGACACCGACCGCGACACCGACGGTGACCTCGAGGACCCGGCGCAGCCGCTGGCCGTAGGAGGTGCCGAGCGCGACGACGGCGGCGACCGGGGCGAAGAACGGCGTCGGGTTCCCGAAGACGTCGGAGGCGACGAACCAGGCGACCGCGGCCGCGACCGCGCACTGGCCGATCTGCCAGGACTTCGCCTGCAGCCGCCGGAGCCGCGCCCGCGCCGACGTGCGGCCGCGGTCCCACATCCGGTCCAGCGGGCCCGCCTCCATGCGGGCGATCCTGCCACGACCGGGCGGACGTGAGCCGTCACTGGCGGTGCGCCCAGTCCAGCGCCTGCTGGAGGTCACCGAGGTCGCGGTACCAGGTGCGGACCTCGACCCGGCAGCGCACCCGCGCCACGCGGGTGTCGTACTCCGAGCACTCGGCCCGGGCCTCGGAGTCCGTCGGCGGGTAGCGGCCGGTGCCGTCGTAGTAGGTGATCTCGAACCCGTTGAGCTTGTCGCCGGTCACCTCGACGATCGTGTCGCCGGGAGGAGGGTCGACCGCAGCGCGGGCGGCGGCTCCTCCGACGCAGATGCCGAGGACGAGGGCGATGCACGCAATCCATTTCATGCCGCGACGCTAGGAGCGGCGAGGGACGCTCCGCCCGGCTGTGCCGGCCGCCTGGGGAGCCCCGGGCGGGAGGCCCGCCCTGTGGACACCTTCCGGGCCGCGCCGGGCTGAGTCGGGCCCCGCCGGGCTGAGCGAGGTTCCGGCCCGGCCCGCCCTGGGTACGACCTGCCCGTGACCGAGGGTGCGACCGGACGGCTGCTCGCCGACCGCTACCGGCTGACCGAGCGCCTCGGCGCCGGCGGCATGGGCACGGTCTACCGCGCGCACGACACCCGGCTGGACCGGCCGGTCGCGGTCAAGCTGCTGCGCAGCGCCGACGACGACGTCCACCGCGCGCGGCTCCAGGCCGAGGCCCGCTTCGCCGGCAGCCTCCAGCACCCCGGCATCGTGCGGGTCTTCGACTACGGCGAGGAGCTCGGGACGCCCTACCTCGTCATGCAGCTGGTGGAGGGTACGCCGCCGCGCGGGCCGCTCCCGCCCGACCGCGTGGCCGAGCTGCTGAGCGGCATCGCCGACGCGCTGACGGTCGCACACGCCGCGGGGGTCGTGCACCGGGACCTGAAGCCGTCCAACATCCTCGTGACGCCCGCGGGGCGACCGGTGCTCGTCGACTTCGGCGTCGCCCGCTCCGACGGAGCCGAGCCCCTGACCGACACCGGCTTCGTGGTGGGCACCGCCGACTACCTCAGCCCCGAGCAGGTCGAGGGAGCACGGGCGACGCCGGCCTCCGACGTCTACGCCCTCGGTGTCGTCGCGCACCAGCTCCTGACGGGCGCCTCGCCCTTCCACCGCGAGACGCCGATCGCGAGCGCGCTCGCCCACCTCCGAGACGCGCCGCCCGAGCTGCCCGGCGGCGTCCCCACCGGCCTGCGCACGCTCGTCCGCGCCATGCTCGCGCGGGCGCCCGAGGACCGTCCCACCGCGGGCGAGGTCGCTGCCCGGGCGAGCGCTGCGCCGCAGACCCGCACGGTGGTGCTGCCGCCGCTGCCGTCGACCCCGCCACCACCGCCACCACCGCCGAGGGTCGTGACCCCGTGGGCCAGGCGCCGGATCGCGATCGTCGGCGCGATGGTCAGCCTGCTCGTCGTCGCGCTGGTCGTCGCGGCGGCCCAGGGC
>JAEZKN010000490.1 GCA_023415395.1 Actinomycetes bacterium | reverse complement strand
GCCCCGGGCCGCACGCCGGTGGGCGGGGTCGGCGGGACGACGCCACGGCCGTGCTGGCGGACCTGGCCGGCGACGTACCCCACGACCACGAGCGCGAGCGCCCATCGGCCGGCGAGGTGGTCGGCGGGCGGCGCCAGGTCGAGCACGACGCCCGCGGCGAAGCCGAGCACCATCGCGAACTGGGGGCCGCGGGTGAGCGCGGCGCCGACGACCACGAGCAGGCAGATGTTCGGGACGATGCCGTGCCAGGCGACGTGCGGGAAGAGCGAGACCTGGAGGACCGCGGCCAGGCAGACCGCGGCGAAGGCCAGGAGGGCGCGGAGCGTGGTCATCGCAGGGTCCTCATCGCAGGGTCCCGTCGGCCTCGATGAGCGAGCGGTCGCTGGGCGTCCCGGACGGCACCACGACGCCGACCAGGTCGAGGGCGCCGAAGTCGACGAAGGGGTCGATGACCGCGCGCTGGGCGCTCTCGCGGACGCTGGTGAAGACGCTGGTGACCTTGCCGACCGGGACACCGGAGACGTAGGGACCGGTGGACTCGCTCCCCCAGGTGACCACGGTGTCGCCCTTGGCGGGCACCGCGGCCTGGTCGACCAGCTCGAGGTCGAGGCGGCCGTCGCTGCCGAGCACGCCGCGGCCGTGGAGCAGGCCGACCTGCATGCTGCGTCCCACGCGCGCTCCGACGACGGAGTCGGCGTCCACGATGAGCAGCACGGTCGCGGTGGAGCGGGTGACCCGCAGGACCCGGCCCACCAGGCCGTCGTTGTTCACCACGGTGAGGTCGGGGGTGACGCCGGCGTCCGAGCCCGCGTCGATGGTGACCGTGCGGGAGAAGGACTGCGAGGGGCCGAGGCCGACCACGCGCGCCGGCACCAACGAGGCACCGAGGCTCTGCGCGGCGGAGGTGAGGCCGTCGTACTCCGCGAGGCGGTTGCGGTCGTAGTCCTGGGTGGCGAGGTCGGAGCGGAGCTGGGAGTTCTCGGCCTGCAGCGCGATCACGTCGTCCCGCAGGTCGTCGCGCGAGCGGAACCAGTCGGGGACGGCGGTGAACGGCCGGACCGCGGTGGCGGTCGCGACCTCGACCGGGCCGAAGACCTCGCCGACGGCGCGCCGCGCCGAGTCGACCGGTCCCCCGGCCTGGGCGTCCAGCGTCATCAGGCTCAGGCTGGCCAGCACGAGCGCGACGAGCAGCGCGGGCGAGGGCTTCTGGCCGTCGGGTCCGCGCCAGCGGCGTTCCTTCATGCCCCGCGCCTCTGGTCGCTGACCAGCACCTGCTGGAGTGCCTCGAACTCCTCCACGCACTTGCCGGCGCCGAGGGCGACGGAGGTGAGGGGCTGCTCGGCGACGTGTACGGGCATGCCGGTCTCGTGGCGCAGCCGCTCGTCGAGGCCCCGGAGCAGGGCACCGCCGCCGGTGAGCACGATGCCGCGGTCCATGATGTCGCCGGCCAGCTCGGGCGGGGTCTGGTCCAGGGTCGAGCGGACCGCGTCGACGATGGCGTGGAGCGGCTCCTCGAGGGCCTGGCGGACCTCGGCGCTGGACACGACGACCGTGCGCGGCAGGCCCGAGACCATGTCGCGCCCGCGGATCTCGGCCTCGGGCTCGTCGGGCAGCGGGAACGCCGAGCCGAGGGTCATCTTGACCTCCTCGGCCGTGCGCTCGCCGAGCATGAGGGAGTACTCCTTCTTCATCCAGGCGACGATCGCCTGGTCGAGCTCGTCGCCGGCGGTCCGCACGGACAGGCTGGTGACGATGCCGCCGAGGGAGATGACCGCGACCTCCGTCGTACCCCCGCCGACGTCGACGACCATGTTGCCCGTCGCCTGGTGGACGGGCAGGCCGGAGCCGATCGCGGCGGCCATCGGCTCCTCGACGATGTAGACCCGGCGGGCCCCGGCCTGGTAGCCGGCCTCCTTGACCGCACGCTGCTCGACGGCGGTGATGCCGCTGGGGACGCAGATGACCATCCGCGGCTTGGCGAAGTAGCGGCGGCGGTGCACCTGCTGGATGAAGTACCGCAGCATCTGCTCGGTCGCGTCGAAGTCGGCGATGACGCCGTCCTGGAGCGGGCGGATCGCGGTGATGTTGTCGGGCGTGCGGCCGATCATCCGCTTGGCCTCGTGCCCGACGGCGAGGATCTCGCCGGTGGTGTCGTTGAGCGCGACGACGCTCGGCTCGTCGAGCAGCACGCCCTTGCCCCGGACGTACACCAGCGTGTTGGCGGTCCCGAGGTCCACGGCCATGTCGCGGCCGATGAAGCTGTTCGCCATGCGTCGCCCTGTCACTGGTGGTACTGCTGGGGAAGATGTGACAACAGGCTACGAAGCGCCCCCGCGGCGGCGTGGGAGGACACGCGACCCCACCTGCGGTTTTCCCGACTCGGCGTGTCTTGCACGCACAGGACCGCCGACTCGGCGTGTCTTGCACGCACAGAACCACCGACTCGGCGCGTCTTGCACGCACAGAACCACCGACTCGGCGCGACTTGCCCGCACAGGACGGCCGACTCGGCGCGTCTTGCACGCACAGAACCACCGA
>JAEZKN010000467.1 GCA_023415395.1 Actinomycetes bacterium | reverse complement strand
GGCCGCCTCCGCCGCCGCCGGGTCCCAGGGGCCTGGCGCCGGGGCCGGCGGGGTCGGCTGCTTCTCGGTGGTGGCGTGCCGGGCCGGGATCGCGAGCCGGAGCACGTCGGAGCGTGTGCCGGCGTAGCGCTCGGCCAGCTCACCGGCGAGCGCGGCGACCTGCGGCGCGAGGACGGGCTCGGGGCTGACCACCCGGCGCAGCGGCGCGAGCCGCCCGGGGTGGTCGGAGGCCGCGGCGCGCTCGAGGACGAAGCCGTCGACGTCCTGCCCCGCGAAGCGGACCTTGACCCGTGCCCCGGCCTGCGCGTCCTGCGCCATCGCGGCCGGCACGGCGTAGTCGAAGGTGCGGTCCAAGTGGGCCAGCGGCACGTCGACGAGGACCCGGGCCACCGGGTCGACCTCGGCCGGTGCCGCCTGCGCGGCGCGGCGCGCCTTGGTCTCGCGGGCGCGCGCCTGCGAGGCCTTGACCTGCTGGCGCACGAGACCGGGCAGGAGCTCGGGCTGCTCCTGCTCGGGGTCGGTCATGGGCGCAGTTCTACCAGCGGCCGCCGACGGCGGTGGTCTGGACCTGACGCCGCGCGATGGGCCGCCGGGCCGGCTGGGCGCCACCAACCCGCAGAACCCGTCCCTGCTCGGAGGAGATCCTCGTGCGCCGTACCGTTCCCACCCTCGCCGCCGTCGCCCTGACGCTCTGCCTCGCGGCCACCCCGGCCGGCGGTCAACCCGCGCCCGCCCCGTCCACCCCCGCAGAGCCGGCCAAGCCTGCGAAGCCGGAGGCCGACGTGCACGACGTGACCGTGAACGAGTCCTGGGTGGCCGACCCGTACGCCACCTTCACCGTCCGCCTGGCCCGCAAGCCGACCAGGCGCACCACCGTGACCTGGCGGACCGTCGACGGCACCGCACGGGCCGGCCGCGACTACGCGGCAGCCTCCGGGAAGGTCGTCCTCCGACCCGGCCAGCGGACGAGGACCTTCGCGGTCGAGGTCCTCCTCGACGAGGAGACCGAGGCGACCGAGTACTTCTCGGTCGCGCTGTCCTCGCAGCAGGCGCGGCTGACCCGCAAGCGCGCCACGGCCTCGATCATCGACGACGACCTGGCGCCCTTCCTCGGCGAGGTCCAGGTGCAGCAGCGGTGGGAGCAGGACGCGAACGGCTTCCACACCCTCGAGACGTGGACGCTCACGCTGACGCCGCGGCTGGTCGCGGCGGGGCAGGGCACGGCGTGGTACGACAACGGCTTCGGCGAGTGGCAGCTGACCGGTTCCCGGATCCTCGAGGACCACCGCCCGGGTGCGGAGTGCCGGACCGTGGAGGAGGAGACCTGGTCGGGTGAGGGCGTGTTCTTCACCGAGCCCCACCCCGACACCGACGTGGCCGGCATCACCGGCAACCTGGTGGTCGAGGCGTTCTTCCCGCAGCACGCCGGCAACCTCGGCCAGGACCCGAGGCTGCACGTGGTGGTCTCCGGGCGGACCGACGGCACGTCGTACTCCTTCGACGGCGAGTCCTGCGTCGGCACGCCGTACGCCAACGAGGAGCGCTTCGCCCTCGACGAGGCGCCCGCCGAGGTCGTGCGCACCCGCAACGGCCCCGTGCTGGTCTTCGACCACTACGCCGCCGACGACCGCTCGACCGAGACCGAGCTCGACCTCTTCGAGGTCGCGGTGGTCGGCGAGCTCCGTGCCGAGGCTCAGACGCCCGCGGCGGCCTTCAGCGCGTCGGCGCGGTCGGTGCGCTCCCAGGTGAACTCCGGGAGCTCGCGGCCGAAGTGACCGTAGGCCGAGGTCTTGGCGTAGATCGGCCGCAGCAGGTCGAGGTCGCGCAGGATCGCGGCCGGGCGGAGGTCGAAGACCTCGAGCACCGCGCGCTGGATCTCCTCGTCGGGGACCACGCCGGTGCCGAAGGTCTGCACGAAGAGGCCCACGGGCTGCGCCTTGCCGATGGCGTAGGCGACCTGGACCTCGCACCGGCGGGCGAGCCCGGCGGCGACGACGTTCTTGGCGACCCAGCGCATGGCGTACGCCGCGGAGCGGTCCACCTTCGAGGGGTCCTTGCCCGAGAAGGCGCCGCCACCGTGGCGAGCCATGCCGCCGTAGGTGTCGACGATGATCTTGCGACCGGTGAGGCCGGCATCGCCCATCGGGCCGCCCACGACGAAGCGGCCGGTCGGGTTGACCAGGAGGCGGTAGTCGTCCGAGGGGATCTCGAAGGACGCGAGCACCGGGTCGATGACGTTCTGCTTGATCTCGACCTCGAGCTTGGCGAGGTCGGTCTCCTCGGAGTGCTGGGTCGAGAGCACGACGGTGTCGACGCGGACCGGACGGTCGTCGGCGTCGTACTCGATGGTGACCTGGGTCTTGCCGTCGGGGCGCAGGTTGTCCATCACGCCGTTCTTGCGGACCTCGGTGAGCCGCTCGGAGAGGCGCTGGGCGATCACGATCGGCAGCGGCATGAGCACCTGGGTGTCGTCGCAGGCGTAGCCGAACATCAGGCCCTGGTCGCCCGCGCCGCGCCGGTCGAGCTCGTCCTCGGAGGAGCCGACGCGCGACTCGTGACCGTGGTCGACGCCCTGGGCGATGTCGACGGACTGGCCACCGATGGCGACCTGCACCCCGCAGGTCGTGCCGTCGAAGCCCTTCTCCGAGGAGTCGTAGCCGATGTCGAGGATGGCCTCGCGGACCAGCTCGGCGACCGGGGCGTAGGCGTTGGTGCGCACCTCGCCGGCGACCACGACGAGGCCCGTGGTCAGCAGCGTCTCGACCGCGACGCGGAGGTTCTCCTTGTCCCCATCGTGGGCCATCAGGTAGTCGAGCACCGTGTCGCTGATGCGGTCGGCGATCTTGTCGGGGTGGCCCTCGGTCACGGACTCCGAGGTGAAAAGACGTCCGGTCATGCCGACACCCTAACCAGAGTGCATGCGTCGTGTTACTTCGTCCCAGATGACCTGGGCCAGGGCTCCCTTGGAGCCGCGGGGCACCTCGACGGCCGCACCGTCGGCCCCGAGGATCACGGCCTCGTTCTCCGGGCTCCCGAAGACCGCTCCCCCGCCGACGTCGTTGACGACCAGCAGGTCGCAGCCCTTGCGGGCGAGCTTGGCACGGGCGAGATCGAGCACGGTGCCGGTCTCGTCTCCGGTCTCGGCGGCGAAGCCCACGACGACCTGTCCCGCGCGGGCCCGCTCGGTGCTGATCTCGTGGAGGATGTCGGGGTTCTGGACCAGGCTGATCGCCGGGGCGGAGCCGTCGGCGGCCTTCTTGATCTTGGTGTCGCTGGCGTCGGTCGGCCGGAAGTCGGCCGGCGCGGCGGCCATCACGACCGCGTCAGCCGCCGCGGCGGCCTCCACGACCGCCTCGCGCAGCTGCGCGGTGGTCTCCACGCGCACGACCTTGACACCGGCGGGGTCGGGCAGGGCGACGTTGGCGGCCACCAGGGTGACCTCGGCACCGCGGGCGGCGGCCGCGCGGGCGAGCGCGTAGCCCTGGAGCCCCGAGGACCGGTTGCCGAGGAAGCGGACCGGGTCGAGGTACTCGCGGGTGCCGCCCGCGGAGACGACCACCTTGCGGCCGGCGAGGTCCTGCGGCGCGTCGGCGCCCCGCTCGAGCACCTGGCGCACGAGCTCGAAGATCTCCCCCGGCTCGGGCAGGCGCCCCTTGCCGGTGTCGGCTCCGGTGAGCCGCCCCACCGCCGGCTCGATGACGACGGCCCCGCGCCGGCGCAGGGTCGCGACGTTGTCCTGCGTCGCGGGGTGCTCCCACATCTCGGTGTGCATCGCCGGGGCGAACACCACCGGGCAGCGGGCCGTGAGGAGCGTGTTGGTGAGCAGGTCGTCGGCCAGGCCGTGGGCGGCCCGCGCGAGCAGGTCGGCGGTGGCCGGGGCGACCACCACCACGTCGGCCTGCTGGCCGATGTGGACGTGCGGCACGGCGTGGACGCCGGTCCACACGTCGGTGGCGACCGGCTTGCCCGACAGCGCGGCCCAGGTCGGCGCGCCGACGAACTCCAAGGCCGAGGCCGTGGGCACGAC
>JAEZKN010000464.1 GCA_023415395.1 Actinomycetes bacterium | reverse complement strand
CCTCGGGGGTGCCGGGCCTTCGTGCTGGTGTGTTGGTGGTGCTGGTCGTGCCTCAGGCGACGTCACGGTCGGTGGTCAGCCACCCGGCCAGCTCCTCCATGTAGGAGGTCAGGGACGGGTAGTCCATCGACGTGAACTTCCAGGGGTGCACCTGACCGGCCTCGACCGCGGCGAGCGAGCCGAAGACCGGCTGCTCCTCGAGCTGCTCGGTGGAGTAGGAGCCGCGCTGGGAGTTGAGCACCAGGTCGGGCTCGTACCGGTCGGCGTTCTCCCAGCTCAGGATCTCCCAGTAGTAGTCGTCCTTGCCGCCGGTCTCCTCGAACCGCACACCGAGCTCGGCGAAGTAGGCCATCGCCGGGTCGTCCTGCGCGATCACGACGTAGAGACCGCTGTCCTCGGCATACATCGGCAGCACGGTGCGGCCCTCGGAGGCCGCCTCGGTCAGGGCCTCGGAGGCCTCCTCGAACACCGCGCGGTCCGCGGCGACGTCGCTGCCCTCACCGGTGTCGACACCGAGGGACTGGGCCAGCTCCTCGTTGCGCTCGATCACGTCGATCGCCGAGCCGCTCTGCTCGATGCCGACCACGGGCGCGATGTCGGTGACCTTGGCCAGCTGCGCCTCGTCCTTGAATCCGTACATCGTCTCCGGGGTGTCACCGTCGTAGGTCGTGGTGACGATCAGGTCGGGCTGGGCGGCCGCGAGCTGCTCGAGGTTGATCTCGCCGTACTGCGTCCCGATCACGTCGGTCTCGGAGAGGTCGAGGTCCTCGAAGGTCGGGTCCTCGGCCGGGTCCATGTAGTGGAAGATCGCGACCGGGGTGATGCCGAAGTTCCACAGCGCCGCGCCCGCGTCGCCGTACGCCGCGATCCGGACCGGGGTCTCGTCGAGCTCCACGGTCTGGCCGAGGTCGTCGGTGAAGGACCACGGCCCGGACGGCGTCTGGGCCTCCTCGGTCGGGCTGTCGTCGCTGCCGCACGCGGCGAGCGGCAGGACGAGGAGGGCGGAGGCCAGGAGCCTAGGCAGTCGGCGCATGGAGGAGCTCTCTGTTGTCGGGGGAGTTGTCGGGGGAGTCGTCGGGGGACCGGACCGGGGTGGCGCAGACCGGCACGACGATGGGCAGCCCGGTCCGCGGGCAGGTGAGGATGTCGGCGTCCAGGCCGAAGGTCTCGGCCAGCAGCTCGGTCGTGAAGACCTCGTGGGGCGTGCCCTGAGCGGCGACGACGCCGTCCTTCATCACGACCACCAGGTCGCTGTAGCGCGCCGCGAGGTTCAGGTCGTGCAGCACCATGACGACGGTGCGCTCGCGCTCGCGGTTGAGCCGGGTGACCAGGTCGAGCACCTCGACCTGGTGGGCCAGGTCGAGGTAGGTCGTCGGCTCGTCGAGCAGCAGCAGGTCGGTGTCCTGCGCGAGGGTCATCGCGATCCACGCCCGCTGCCGCTGACCACCGGAGAGCTGGTCGAGGGCGCGGTCCCGCAGGTCCGCGGTGTCGGTCATCTCCAGTGCGGCCGCGACGATGCGCTCGTCCTCCGGCGACCACTGGCTGAACCACCGCTGGTGCGGGTGGCGGCCACGGCCGACGAGGTCGCGCACCACCAGGCCCTCGGGGGCGACCGGGCTCTGGGGGAGCAGGGCCATCCGCTTCGCGACCTCCCTGGTGGCGAGGTCGTGCACCGGTTGCCCGTCGAGCAGGACCGAGCCGCTGCTCGGCTTCAGCAGCCGCGCCATCGTGCGCAGCAGCGTGGACTTGCCGCAGCCGTTGGGGCCGATGATCGTCGTGACCTGGCCGTCCGGGACGTCGAGGGAGAGGTCGCGGACGACCGGTTCCTCGCCGTACCCGACGGTGACGGACTCGGTGCGCAGGCGGCTCTGGTTCATGCGGACACCCTTCGGTTCGTGCGGAGCAGCAGCCAGATGAGGTAGGGCGCGCCGATGGCCGAGGTGACCAGGCCGGCCGGGAGGGCGACGGGCAGCACCACGCGGGTGACGAGGTCCGCGCCGACGACCAGCACGCCGCCGCAGACCATCGAGGCGACCAGGGGCGGGCGCGAGCCGCCGGTGAGGAGCAGGGCCACCTGCGGGACCACGAAGGCCACGAAGCCCAGCGGGCCGACGGCCGACACCGCCACGGCCGCGAGGCCGCAGGCCGCCACCAGGGTGAGCAGCTGGGTGACCTGGAGCCGCACCCCGAGGACGCGGGCGGAGTCGTCGCCGAGCTGCATCGCGTTGAGGGAGCGGGCGAGCAGGAGGGCGACCGGCACGAGCACGAGGAGAGCGAGGGCGAGTGGACGGCCCTGCTCCCACCCGCGCGCGTTGAGCGAGCCGTTGAGCCAGATGTGGGCCGAGGCCGCGTCCTGGATGCGGGCCTTGACCAGCAGCCAGTTGGTGAGCGCGATCATGACCGCCGTCAGGCCGACGCCGATGAGCACCAGGCGCTGGCCGTCGATCCCGCGCCGCCACGACAGCAGGTAGAGCAACGCGGCGGCGAGCAGCGAGCCCGCGAACGCCGCCAGAGGCACGCCGACCTGCTGCAGCGTGCCGGACACCAGCCCGCCGCCGTACCCGCTGGCGCCGGTCAGCACGATGACGGCCACCGCGCCCAGCGCGGCGCCGTGGTTGAGGCCGAGCGTGTCGGGGCTGGCCAGCGGGTTGCGGGCGAAGGTCTGGGTGAGGGCGCCGGACAACCCGAGCGCGGCTCCGGCCAGGAGGGCGACGGTGGTCTGGGGCAGCCGCAGCTCCATGACGATGAAGCGCTGTCCCGGGTCGCCGCCGCCGACGAGCGTGCTGAGGACCGTCGAGACGGGGATGTCGAAGTCGCCCAGGGCGAGGTCGAGGGCGACCAGCACGCCGAGCACGACCAGGCCGCCGAGCACCACCAGGCCGGCGCGCACCGGCACCAGCCACGAGGCCGGGCCGAGGCGGAGGGGCCGGCTCAGGGTGCTCGTCTGGGTGCTCACAGGCGCACCATCCGGAAGCGGCGGACGAGCAGGACGAAGACGGGGCCGCCGACCAGCGCCATCACGATGCCGACCTGGAGCTCGGCCGGGCGGACGACGACACGGCCGAGGACGTCGGCGAGCAGCATGAGCAGCGCACCGATGAGGCCGGAGTAGGGGATCACCCAGCGGTAGTCGACGCCGGAGAAGAAGCGGGCCACGTGCGGGACCACGAGGCCGACGAAGGCGATCGGCCCGCAGGCGGCGGTGGCGGCGCCGGCCAGCAGCATCACACCGAGGATGCCGACGACCTTGGCCCGCATCGGGCGGAGCCCCCGCGAGGAGGCGACGTCGTCGCCGAGCTGGAGGAGGTTGAGCGTGGACGCGCTGAGGCCGGCGAGCACGAGTCCCACGACGATGAACGGGAGCACCTGCCAGAAGACGTCCATGCCGCGACCGGCGACCGAGCCGACCGCCCAGAAGCGGTAGGCGTCGAGGGTGTCGGCGTCGCGCAGGACCAGGGCCTGCGTCAGCGACAGCAGGATCGCGCTGACCGCCATGCCGGCGAGGACCAGGGAGACGGGGTCCGGCCCGCCGCGGGTCGAGCCGATCGCGAACACCGCCGCCGCGGCGAGGCCGGCTCCGGCGAGCGAGAACCAGGCGTACTGGCTGAGCTCGGTGAGGCCGAAGGCGTAGATGCCGAGCACGACCGCGAACGTCGAGCCCGCCTGCACGCCCAGCAGGCCCGGGTCGGCGAGCGGGTTGCGGGTGTGGCCCTGCATCAGCGCCCCGGCGATCCCGAGGGCGGCGCCGGCCGCGATCGCGAGCAGCGTGCGCGGGACGCGCAGCCCGTGCACGATCGTCGACGCGTCGGTGCCGTCGGGGGAGAAGAGCACGTCGAGGACGGTGCCGACCGGGATCAACCGGCTGCCGATCACCAGGCTGAGCAGGCCCGCCGCGACCACGAGCGCGGCGAGCACCACGAGCCCGCGGACCGACCCCCGACGGGTCGGTCGGGACTGCGGGGGAGCGCCGGTCGGCGCCGCCGCCGTCGTGGCCATGCCGAGCCTCCTTGGCCTGCGGAGTAGGTAAGGCTCACCTTAGTTCACGATGGGCGACGTGGCACGCCCGGTGCCCGGCGCAGGCCCGTGCGCCCGGTAGCCTCGGCCCGTGGCGACGGTCGGCGGGTACACGCTGCTCAGCCGGCTCGGGGAGGGCGGCTTGGGCGTCGTCCACCTCGCGCGGCGCGGCGAGGCGGGCCCGCGGGTGGCGCTGAAGGTACTGCGACCGCACATCGTCGGGGACGAGGAGGCGCGCCGCCGCCTCGAGCGCGAGGTGGGCTCCCTGCGCCGGATCCGCAGCCAGTGGGTCGCCGAGATCGTCGACGCGGACCCGTGGGCCGAGATCCCCTACGTCGCCACCCGCTACGTCCCCGGCCTCTCGCTCCACGACCTGGTGGTCGAGGAGGGCCCGGTCGAGGGCGACGACCTCTCCTGGCTGGCCGCCTGCCTCGCCGAGGGCATCGCGTCGGTCCACTCCGTCGGCGTCCTGCACCGCGACGTGAAGCCGTCGAACGTCCTGATGGAGGGGCGCACGCCCATCCTCATCGACTTCGGCCTGGCTCGCGTCGCCGACGACCCCAAGCTCACCCACACCGGGTGGCTGCTGGGCACCCCGGGCTACCTGGCGCCCGAGATCCTCTACGGCGACGACGCGACCGCCGCGTCCGACGTGCACTCGTGGGCCGCGACCGTCGCCTACGCCGGCACCGGTCACTCGCCCTTCGGCCGCGGCCCGTCGATGGCGATCATGGACCGCGTCCGGCGCGGGCAGTTCGACCTCGACGGGCTGCCGCACGACCTGCGCGAGGTCGTCGCCGCGGCGCTCGACCCCGACCCGGCGAACCGACCCACGCTCGACCAGATCCTCGGCTGGCTGCGTCCGCTGACCACGCAGCGCGGGCGCCCCGCCGGGCCGCCGGTGCCGCCGCCGACGGCGCCGCCGCACGACCCCTACACGGTGCCGCTCGCGCTCGCCGCACAGGCCGCCGCCGACGACGAGACCGACGTCTGGCCCGGGCACGAGACCGCGGAGCCGCACACGCTCGCGATCACGTCGTACGACCCGGCCGTCGAGCTGGTGCTGGAGCAGCGCCCCACGTTCGCCGAGCGCGCCCGCCGCTTCCTGCTGCTCTCCGGGCTCGCCGTGGTCTGCGGCGCGGGGTGCGCGGCGTACCCCTGGATCGCCTCGGGGCTGGTCCTGCTCGTCGTCTGGCTGCTGCGCAGCGGCTCGCTGGCCGGCTCGGCGCGCGACCAGCGGCGGGAGTACCGCGGGCACAAGTGGTACGACAGCATCCAGCTGCTCGTCGCGGCACCGTGGCACCTGGTGCAGTCGATCCCGAGCACGGTGCTGCTCTGGTTGTGGAGCCTCGGCCTCGCGGTCGCCGCGGCCCTGGTCTGCTACGCGTTCGCCACCGGGCTGGTGCTCGCGCTGTTCACCTGCGGGGTCGTGCTGGTCGCCGCGCTGTGGTGGGGCCCGGGAGGCTCGCGCGTGCGCAGTCCGGTCGCCCGGCTGGTCAACCCGCTCGCCGCCGACCCCGCGCGGTGGGTCGTGGCCATGCTGCTGGTCCTCGCGGCCGCCGGTGCGCTCGGCTTCCGGGCCGACCTGACCGGCGCCACCTGGACGCCCGGGTCGGAGCGGCCGACGATCTCGCCCTAGGGTGCTACTCGTCAGTACGCCTTGGCCCGCAGCCGCGGGTCTCTCTCGGGAGGACCTTTGACGACCGACCGCGCCCTCGTGCGCCCACCTCGCC
>JAEZKN010000442.1 GCA_023415395.1 Actinomycetes bacterium | reverse complement strand
CGGCCCAGCTCGCGCACGTGCACCTGCGCCTCGCGGGCGCCGGCCAGGCCGAGCCGGTGGGCCAGGTCGCTCCAGGCCTCGGGCGCGATCCGGTCGGTGCCGCGGCCCGCGACCTCCTGCACCACGTCCCGGACGTCGAGCAGCGCGAGCCGGCTGCGCTCGAGCTCCACGTGCGGCACGTCGACGAGCCAGGTCGCGACGAGCGCCTTGAGGACGGTCGCGTCACGCAGCCCGCCCTCGGCCTCCTTGACGTCGGGCACCGAGAGGTGGGCGAGCTCGCCGACGAGCTCGTGCCGGGCGCGCACCAGGTCGCGCAGCGCCGGCAGCCGCTCCCGGCTCCCCCGCCGCCAGCGTTCGAGCATCTCGGTGCGCAGCCGCGTGGTGAGGCCGGGGTCGCCGGCCAGGTGCCGGACGTCGAGCAGGCCGAGCGTCACCTTGAGGTCGGCGTCGGCGGCCGTCACCATCTCGGCCATCGTGCGGACCGAGTGGTCGAGCTTCGCCCCCGAGTCCCAGAGCGGGTACCAGACCTGCTCGGCGACCGACCGCACGTCGATCCCCTCGGCGGAGACGAGCACGACGTCGAGGTCGGAGCACGGCGCCAGCTCGCCCCGGCCGTAGCCGCCGACCGCCACGAGGGCGACACCGGAGTCGGGCCCGCCACTCTGCTCGTAGGCCTTCGCGCACAGGGCGTCGGCCTCGGCCGTGCGCCGGACACGGTCCTCGGCAGTCACGTCGTCACAGAGCGGACTCGTCCTTGTCCCCGGTGCGCACGCGGACGACGGTGTCCACCGGGCTCACCCAGACCTTGCCGTCACCGATCCGGCCGGTCTGCGCGGCCTTGACGACGATGCCCACCACGTCGTCGGCGTCGTCGTCGCCGACCACGATCTCGATCCGGACCTTGGGCACGAGCGCGATGTCGTACTCCGCGCCGCGGTAGACCTCGGTGTGGCCTTTCTGCCGCCCGTAGCCGCTGACCTCGCTGACGGTCATGCCGGTCACGCCGAACGCCTCGAGGGCCTCCCGGACGTCCTCCCACTTGTGCGGCTTGATCACCGCGGTGACGAGCTTCATGCCTGTGCTCCTTCCGTGACGGGCGCCGTGCGGGCCGCGAGCACACCGGTGGTGCCGCCCCCGAGCGTGCTGGCGTGCAGGTCGTAGGCGGTCTCCCCGTGGGCCGCGAGGTCGATGCCCTCGACCTCGGCGTCCTCGTCGAGGCGCAGCCCGACGGTGTACTTGAGCACGAGGCCGATGACCGTGGTCAGGACGCCGACGTAGCCGATCGCGACGAGCACGCCCAGGACCTGGTCCCCCAGCGAGCCGAAGCCTCCGCCGTAGAGCAGCCCGTCGATGCCGCCTGCGCCGTCGGCGGTCGAGAAGACGCCGATCAGCACGGTGCCGATGATGCCACCGACCAGGTGGACGCCGACCACGTCGAGCGAGTCGTCGTAGCCGAGCCGGAACTTCAGGCCGACCGCCCACGCGCAGACCGCGCCGGCGACGGCGCCGATCGCGACCGCGCCGGAGAGGTCGACGGCGCCCGCGGCCGGGGTGATCGCGACCAGGCCCGCGACGATGCCGGAGGCGGCGCCCAGCGAGGTGGCCTTCTTGTGCAGGAGGCGCTCGACGACCAGCCACCCGAGGACGGCGCCCATCGTGGCCAGCGTCGTGTTGGCGAAGGTCCGGCCCATCTCGGCGGTGATGTCCTGGTCGCCGACGACGATCGAGCCGACGTTGAAGCCGTACCAGCCGAACCACAGCAGGCCGGCGCCCAGCATCGTGAGCGTCAGGTTGTGCGGACGCATCTTGTCCTTGGGCCAGCCGATCCGCTTGCCGAGCAGCAGCACCAGGACCAGCGCGGCGACGCCGGCGTTGATGTGCACGGCCGTGCCGCCGGCGTAGTCCTGGGCGCCGATCCGGCCGCAGATGAGCGAGTCCTCGGTGCAGCTGAACACCATGTGCGCCATCGGGAAGTACACGATGAGCGCCCACACCGGGACGAACGCGACCCAGGCCGCGAACTTCATGCGGCCCTCGAGGGCGCCGCTGATCAGCGCGACCGTGATGATCGCGAAGGTCATCTGGAACATCACGAACACGTAGTCCGCCGTGCCGACGCCGTCGAGCCAGAAGAGCTCGAACGGGTTCGCGAAGAACGTGCCGTCGCCGCCGAAGCCCATCGACCACCCGACCGCGACGTACAGGATGCCCACCATCGCCGCGGCGACGTAGGACATCATCATCATGTTGAGCACGGACTTGCTCCGGCTCATGCCGCCGTAGAACAGGGCCAGGGCCGGGACCGTCATCATCAGGACGAGCGCCGTGGCCACCAGCATGAATGCGTAGTAACCGTCCATGGGCGGAGACTCTCGTCGGCGGAGGTTTCGCGGCACTCGCCCGTTTGTTGCGGGCGTGCAACGAGTTCCCCGGCGGCGTTACATCCGTGTTACGGCCGCGGTGCCCGAGGTCGTACCGGGACGGGGCTCAGCCGAGCAGCGCGTCCACGAACGCGCCGGCGTCGAACGGCGCGAGGTCGTCGGCGCCCTCGCCGAGACCGACGAGCTTGACGGGCACGCCCAGCTCGCGCTGGACCTGGACGACGATGCCGCCCTTCGCGGAGCCGTCGAGCTTGGTGAGCACGATGCCGGTGACGTCCACGACCTCGCTGAAGACGCGGGCCTGGATGAGGCCGTTCTGGCCGGTCGTGGCGTCGAGGACCAGCAGCACCTCGGTGACCGGGGCCTGCTTCTCGATCACCCGCTTGACCTTGCCGAGCTCGTCCATCAGTCCGGCCTTGTTCTGCAGGCGGCCTGCGGTGTCGACGATGACGGTGTCGACGCCGGTCTCGACCCCCTCCTTGACCGCCTCGAAGGCGACGCTGGCGGGGTCGGTGCCCTCGGCACCGCGCACCACGTCCACGCCGACCCGCTCACCCCACGTGGCGAGCTGCTCGACGGCGGCGGCCCGGAAGGTGTCGGCGGCACCGAGCACGACCGAGCGGTCCTCGGCCACGAGGATCCGCGAGATCTTGCCGACGGTGGTGGTCTTGCCCGAGCCGTTGACGCCGACGACGAGGACGACGCCGGGCCGGCCGTCGGCACCGGTGACCTGCAGCCGGCGGTCCATGTCCGGGTCGACGAGGGCGAGGAGCTCCTCGCGCAGCACGGCGCGGACGTCGCTCGGCGCGCCCTCGACCCGCAGTCGGGTGCGGAGGTTCTCGACGAGCTGCTGGGTCGGCGCGACGCCGATGTCCGCGGTGAGCAGGGTGTCCTCGATGGACTCCCAGGTGTCCTCGTCGAGCCGGTCGCGCGAGAGCAGGGCGAGCAGGCCGCGGCCCAGGCCGCCCTGCGAGCCGGCGAGCCGCTGGCGCAGGCGGACCAGCCGGGAGGCGGTGCCCTCCGGCTTCTCGAGCGTGGGGGTGGCCGGCTCCGTGGCCGGCGGGGTGACCGGCTCGGCGACCGAGTCGGAGACCGGGCCCTCGTCGGGCACCGCC
>JAEZKN010000379.1 GCA_023415395.1 Actinomycetes bacterium | reverse complement strand
TAATACGCCCCCGCCCCCCCGCCCCCCCCGGCCCCGGCGCCGGCACCCGACCCGCTCCAGCATCGGCTCGACCGGCTCGTGGAGGACAGCGGCTTCCCCGGCGCGATCGCCACCGTGCGGGGCGCGGACGGGGTGACCCGCACCTACACCTCCGGCACGGGCGACCTGGCCACCGGAGCGCCGGTCGACCCGGACTCGCGGGTCCGCATCGCCAGCAACACCAAGATGTTCACCGCGACTGTCGTGCTCCAGCTCGTCGCCGAGGGCCGCGTCCGGCTCGCCGCCCCCGTCGAACGCTACCTGCCCGGCGTGGTCCGCGGCCATGGCAACGACGGACGCGCGATCACCGTGCGCGACCTGCTGCGCCAGACCAGCGGGCTGCCCGACTACGACTCGATCGTCCTCGACGCCGGTGACCTGCGGAGCGCGGCGCACACCTACCTCGAGCCCTACGAGCTGGTCGACGCGGCCCTCGCCGAGCGGCGCCACTTCCGCCCGGGCCGGCAGTGGGAGTACAGCAACACCAACTACGTGCTGCTCGGCCTGCTCGCCCAGCGCGTCACCGGGCGACCGGTCGGCGAGGAGATCACCCGCCGCATCATCGAGCCGCTCGGCCTCACCGACACCTACTGGCCCGGCATCGGCGAGCAGGGGATCCGCGGCACCCACCCGCGGGGCTACCTGGCCGACGGCCCCGCCGGTGCGTGGCGCGACATCACCGAGATCGACCCCTCGCTCGGCTGGGCCGCCGGACAGCTCGTCTCGACGCCGGCCGACCTCGGCCGGTTCCTGCAGGGGCTGCTCGGCGGCGACCTGCTGCCTCCGGCCCAGCTGGACCGGATGCGGCAGACCGTGCCCGCCCGGGCCTTCGAGCCCGACCCGGGCTGGCGCTACGGCCTCGGCCTCGCCTCGCACCGCCTCGCGTGCGGTCCGCTCGCGTGGGGGCACGGCGGGGACATCCAGGGCTTCACGACCCGCGACCTCGCCACGGACGACGGTCGCTGGGCGGTCGTCACCGTCACCGGCCTGCCGACCACCCTGAGCATGCTGCGCGACGTGAACCGCACCGTCGCCGACCTGGTCTGCGCCGCCTGAGGACGCGCCTCAGGCCTGGCCGGTGCCCTCGTAGCCGTCCTCGCGCGGACGGATCAGCCCCTCCTGCGCGACGGTGGCGACGAGCGTGCCGTCCTCGGTGAAGATCCGTCCGAAGGCCAGGCCCCGAGCACCCTGCGCCGAGGGCGACCACTGGTCGTAGAGCCACCAGTGGTCGGCCCGGAAGGGGCGGTGGAACCAGATCGTGTGGTCCAGCGAGGCCATCTGCACCTTCGCCGGGTTGCTGTCGTGGGCGGCGAGCGCCGCGCCGAGCAGGCTGACGTCGCTGGCGTAGGTGAACGCGGCGGTGTGCACCGCCGGGTCGTCACCGAGGCCCTCGCGCAGCCGCGCCCACATCCGCGCCTGCGCCACGTGGCCCTCGTCGGGCTCGAGGCCGTGGCGGGTGTTG
Organism: Actinomycetes bacterium; assembly: GCA_023415395.1. GTDB lineage: Bacteria > Actinomycetota > Actinomycetes > Propionibacteriales > Nocardioidaceae > Nocardioides. The sequence continues at coordinate 12,218 of JAEZKN010000379.1, read as the reverse complement.
CCCAGCCAGCGCACGTCGAGCGCCGCCCACTCCTTGCCCAGCGCCTCGGCGTCGGCGTTGCCGCCCCGGCGCATCAGGTCGACCAGGTCCAGGCCGGTGTCAGGAGCCCCGACCGGCGGCATCGTGTCCTGGTGCTCGAACCCGTCCTCGGGCCGCTGGAAGTTCAGCGTCTGGTAGTAGATCGGGCGCCCGTGCTGGCGCGCGACGACCCGCCGGGTCAGGAAGGAGCGCCCGTCGCGGATCCGCTCCACGTCGTAGACGATCGGGACGGCGTAGTCGCCGGGCAGCAGGAAGTAGGAGTGCAGCGAGTGCACCTCGAAGCCCGGTTCGACGGTGCGGACGGCGGCCATCAGGGCCTGCGCCGCCACCTGGCCGCCGTAGACCCGGGCGCGCACCGACTCCGGCTGACGGCCGCGGAAGAGGTCGGTGTCGAGCTCCTCCAGGTCGAGCAGGTCGACGAGCTCCTCGGTCGGGTTCACGACGCGCTCCTCCTCGACGACGAGCCCTTCGGCGGGCGCATCACGGCCTCCTGGGCCACCGACGCGACCAGCCGTCCGTCCTGGCTGTAGACCTTGCCGAGCACCAGCCCGCGGCCACCGGTCGCCGCCGGCGAGTGCTGGTCGTAGAGCCACCATTCGTCGGCCCGGAACGGCCGGTGGAACCACACCGCGTGGTCGAGCGAGGCCAGGAAGACCTCGCCCTTGAGGAAGCTGAGGCCCTGCGGCGCGAGCGCGGCCCCCAGCAGCGTCATGTCGGAGAAGTAGGTGAACGCCGCGGTATGCCAGAAGGGGTCGTCGGGCAGCGGTGTCGACGCCTTCAGCCACACCCGCTGCCGCCCCGGCCGGGCGTCGTCGGGCTCGAGGTCGCGCACCGGCCGCATGTCGGCCACGTCCCACTGGTCCCCGTGCTCCTCGTCGTGTGCGCGCCGGACGACCGGCTCGCACTCCTCCGGGGCGGGTACGCCGGGCATCGGCTCCGCGTGCTCGAGACCGGGCTCGTGCTTCTGGAAGTTGACGGTCTGGGCGTAGATCGGCCGGCCGTGCTGCTGCGCGATCACCCGGCGGGTGAGGAAGGAGCGCCCGTCGCGCAGGTAGTCGACGTCGTAGATCGTCGGGACCGACGGGTCGCCGGGCTGGAGGAAGTAGGAGTGCAGCGAGTGCGCCGCGAACTCGGGGTCGACCGTGCGCGAGGCGGCGACCAGCGCCTGCGCGGCGACCTGCCCGCCGAAGACGATCGGCCGGGTGGTCGGCATCTGCGCACCGCGGAAGAGGTTGTCGTCGATCGTCTCGAGGTCGAGCAGCTCGACGAGCTCGTCGGAGTCGCGGGGCATCAGTCCTCGTCCTCGTTCAGCCCCTGCAGGAAGCGCTCGAACTCCTTGCCGAGCTCCTCACCGGTCGGCAGCGGCTGGTCCTGGGCGAGCAGGCTCGACCCGCTCTCCTCGGCGCGCTCGAAGGCGTCGTACTGCCGCTCCAGGGCGGCGACCACCTCGGCGATGTCCTCGTTGGCGGCGAGGTAGCGGGCGATCTCGGCCTCGCGGTCCTCGGCCTCGGCGCGCAGCCCCGACAGGTCGATGGTCAGCCGGCCGGCGAGCTCGACCTGCTCGAGCAGCGCCGCCGCGGCCGCCGGGTAGTCCATCTGCGCGAGGTAGTGCGGCACGTGCGCGACGAAGCCCATCGCGTCGTGCCCCCACTCCCCGAGCCGGATCTCCAGCAGGGCCTGGGCGCTGCTCGGGATCCGCAGCTCCCCGCGCCAGGGGCTGTCGGCGGTGAGCAGCGCGGGGTTGTTGGCGTGGTGGGTGATCGCCATCGGCCGGGTGTGCGGCACCGCCATCGGCACCGACCCCATCCCGACCACGCGGGTCACGCCGAAGCGCTCGACGACCTCGCGCACCCCCAGGCAGAACGCCTCCCAGCGGGTGTCGGGCTCGGGGCCGTGCAGCAGCAGGTACGGCGTACGGCCGGCGTCCTCGAGCAGCCGGACGACCAGCCGCGGGGCGTCGTAGCGCTCGTAGTGGTCGCGCACGAAGGACATCGCGGGCCGCCGCGCGCGGTAGTCGTGGAGCTCGTCGACGTCGAAGGTCGCCACGACCCGCCCGTCGGAGAGGTCGGTGAGGTGCTGGACGGCCCGGCTCGCCGCGCTGCCGGCATCGAGGAACCCGTCGAGGGTGAGCACCAACGTCAGCGAGGGCACGTCGTCGAGCTCGGGGACGTCGTCGACGATGTGCACGAGGCGGTCGGGCATGCGCACAGACTAGTGGCGAGCGCGACGTCGCACGCGCGGTGGGTGACCCCCATATTACCGGTGAGTATTACTGGTGGGTAATCTGGCGGCCGATCCCCGACAACCAGGAGGACCCCGTGTCCCGTCAGCTGCGAGAGGTCGTCTTCGTGGACGGCGTGCGCACGCCGTTCGGCAAGGCCAAGGGCCAGTACGCCGAGACCCGTGCCGACGACCTCGTCATCAAGTGCATCCGTGAGCTGCTCCGGCGCAACCCGTCGCTGCCGCTCGAGCGCGTGGACGAGGTGGCCGTCGCGGCCACCACCCAGATCGGCGACCAGGGCCTGACCATCGGCCGCACCGCCGCCCTGCTGTCCGGGCTCCCGCAGAGCGTGCCCGGCTACGCGATCGACCGCATGTGCGCCGGTGCGATGACCGCCGTGACCACCACCGCGTCCGGCATCGCCTTCGGCGCCTACGACGTCGTCATCGCCGGCGGCGTCGAGCACATGGGCCGTCACCCGATGGGCGAGGGCGTCGACCCCAACCCGCGGATCATGTCCGAGCGCATCGTGGACCCCGACGCGCTGGTGATGGGCAAGACGGCGGAGAACCTGCACGACCGCTACCCCACGATCACCAAGGAGCGCGTCGACGCCTACGCCGTGCGCTCGCAGCAGAAGACCAAGGCGGCCTACGACGCCGGCAAGATCCAGCCCGACCTGGTGCCGGTCGCGACCCGCTCCGAGGAGCTCGGCTGGGGCCTGGCCACGACCGACGAGCCGATGCGCCCGGAGACGACCCTGGAGTCGCTCGCCGCCCTGAAGACGCCGTTCCGCCCGCACGGCAACGTGACGGCGGGCAACGCCGCCGGCATCAACGACGGCGCGACCGCCGCGCTGCTGGCCGACGAGGAGACCGCGCGTGAGCTCGGCCTGCCGGTCAAGATGCGCCTGGTGTCCTACGGCTTCGTCGGCGTCGAGCCCGAGGTCATGGGCGCCGGCCCGATCCCCGCGACCGAGAAGGCGCTCAAGCAGGCCGGCCTCACCATCGACGACATCGGCGCCTTCGAGGTCAACGAGGCGTTCGCCGTGCAGGTGCTCGCCTTCCTCGAGCACTTCGGCATCGCCGACGACGACCCGCGCGTGAACCCCTACGGCGGCGCGATCGCCATGGGGCACCCGCTGGCCTCCTCCGGCGTGCGGCTGATGAACCAGCTCGCGAAGGCGTTCGAGGAGAACCCCGACGTCCGCTACGGCCTGACCACCATGTGCATCGGCATCGGCATGGGCGGCACGGTCATCTGGGAGAACCCGAACTGGAAGGCGGCCGCGTGATGGCTATCGACAACCTCCTCGCCCGCGCCCAGGAGATCTCCTCCGACGCCGAGCGGGTCACCCAGGCCCACCTGCGGAAGGTGACGCTGCCCGGAGGCGGCGTGATGGGCCTGATCACCCTCGACAACGGCGAGGACCACACCAAGCCCAACACCTTCGGCCCGCGCTCGCGGCTCGCGCTCAACGAGGCGATCGACGCCGCGCTCGCCGACGACGAGATCGCCGCGATCGGCGTGACCGGCAAGCCGTTCATCCTCGCGGCCGGCGCCGACCTGACGTCGGTCGCCGGCGGCGGCCCGGACGCGGTCCGCGTGGTCGCCGAGCTCGGCCACCACGTCTTCCGCAAGCTCGGCGAGGGCGGCAAGCCGTCCTTCGGCTTCATCAACGGCCTCGCCCTCGGCGGCGGCCTCGAGGTCGCGCTGCACTGCACCTACCGCACGGTCATGGACAGCGCGCCGGCCCTCGGCCTGCCGGAGGTCATGCTCGGCCTGGTCCCCGGCTGGGGCGGCACGTTCCTCGTGCCGAACCTGATCGGCCCGGACCGGGCCGTCACCGTCGTCCTGGAGAACCCCCTCAACAACGGCAAGACGCTGAAGGGCGCCCAGGCCTACGAGCTCGGCCTCGCCGACGCCGTCTTCTCCGGAGCCGACTACCTCGAGCAGTCGCTGCTCTGGGCCTCCGCAGTGCTGCGCGGCGAGATCGTCGTCGAGCGCCCCGAGGTCGACAGGGGCGCGGCGTGGGACGCGGCCGTCGAGCGGGCCCGCGGCATCGTGCAGGCCAAGACCGGTGGGGCCAGCCCGGCCGCGCTCCAGGCCGTCGAGCTCCTCGACGCGGCCCGCGACGGTGACCGCGACGCCGGCTTCGCCCGCGAGGACGACGCGCTCGAGGCGATGTCGCGCACCCCGGAGCTGATCGCCTCGCTCTACGCCTTCGACCTCGTGCAGAAGCGCGCCAAGCGCCCGGCCGGTGCGCCGGACCGGTCGCTGGCGCGGCAGGTTACCAAGGTCGGCATCGTCGGCGCGGGCCTGATGGCCTCGCAGCTGGCGCTCCTCTTCGTCCGTCGCCTCGAGGTGCCGGTCGTGCTGACCGACCTCGACCAGGAGCGCGTCGACAAGGGCGTGGGCTACGTCCACGCCGAGATCGACAAGCTGCTGGCCAAGGGCCGGATCAGCGGCGACAAGGCCAACCGCCACAAGGCACTGGTCACCGGCGCGGTCGACAAGGGCGAGGTGTTCGCCGACGCGGACTTCGTCATCGAGGCCGTGTTCGAGGAGATGTCGGTCAAGAAGTCGGTCTTCGCCGACGTCGAGAAGGCCGTCTCCCCCGAGTGCATCCTCGCGACCAACACCTCCTCGCTCTCGATCACCGAGATGGCGGCCGACCTCGACCACCCCGAGCGGGTCGTCGGCTTCCACTTCTTCAACCCGGTCGCGGTCATGCCGCTGCTGGAGATCGTCAAGGGCGAGCAGACCTCCGACGAGGCGCTCGCGACCGCGTTCGCCACCGGCAAGGCGCTGAAGAAGACGACGATCCTGGTCAACGACAGCCCGTCGTTCATCGTGAATCGCCTGCTCGGCCGGTTCATGGGCGAGGTCGGCCGCATCGTCGACGAGGGCACGCCGGTCCCGGTCGTGGACGGCGCCTTCGCGGGCGTCGCCCCGATGCCGCCGTTCGTGCTCCTCTCGCTGGTCGGCCCGGCGATCGCCCTGCACAACAACGAGACCCTGCACGGCGCCTTCCCCGACCGCTTCTACGTCTCCCCCGCGCTCGAGCGGGTGGTGGCGGAGCGGAAGTCGTCCTACTACGGACCCGACGGCGCGATCGACCCCGAGGTCGAGGCGCTGCTGGAGAGGCCGGCGAGCCCGGTCGTCCTCGAGCCGGCCGAGGTGCGCACCCGCGTGCTCGCCGCGCTCGCCGACGAGGCCCGCCGGATGCTCGACGAGGGTGTCGTCGTCGCGGCCGAGGACCTCGACCTGGCGATGATCACCGGCGCCGGGTTCTCGTTCTGGAACGGCGGCCTGACGATGCTGCTCGAGCGCGAGGGTCTCGGGAAGTTCCACTGACCTCGCGGTGAGTCACTGAGGGAGCGCCGACTCGGCCGGGAGCAGCACGCGGAACGTGCTGCCCCGGCCGAGCTCGCTCTCGACCGAGACCGTCCCGCCGTGCGCGGCGACGATCGCGTCGACGATGCTCAGCCCGAGCCCGGTCCCCGGCAGCTGCCGGGCGACCGCCTCGCCGCCGCGGAAGAAGCGGCCGAAGACCTGGTCGACCTCCTCGGCCGCGATCCCCAGACCGGTGTCGGTCACGTCGACCTCGAGCCCCTCGCCGTCCCGCAGGCGCAACGTCGCGGTCACGGCGTCGCCCGGACGGCTGTACTTCACCGCGTTCGAGAGCAGGTTGTCGAGCACCTGGCGGATCCGATGGTCGTCCACGCGGGCGACCAGCCGGTCGGGGACCTCGGCCCGCACGCTCACCCCGCCCCGGTCGGCCGGGCCCCGCGCCGCCTCCACCGCCTCGACCAGGATGTCGGCCAGGTCGACCTCGCTCACGTGGAGCTCGAGGGTGCCGCCCGCGACCTGGCCGATCAGCAGGAGGTCGCTCAGCAGGGCCTGCAGGCGCACGGCGTTGCGCTCCACGACGCGCAGCTGCTCCGCGACGTCCTCGGGGAGGTCGTCGCGCTCGGCCAGGATCTCCAGGTGCCCGAGCACCGAGGTGAGCGGCGTCCGCAGCTCGTGGGACACCGAGGCGACGAACTCGTCCTTGACCCGGATCGCCCGCATCAGCTCGGTGATCTCCTGGTAGGCCAGCGCGGCGCCGATCCGCTCGCCGGCCGGCCCGCGGACCTGGCGGGCCGAGGTCGAGAACGCCGCGCGCGTGGCCGGGTCCGCACCGACCCAGTACCAGTAGTCGTCGAACTCCTCGCCCTGCTTCGCGCGGTAGGACGGCATGTCCTCGCGCGTCATCCGCGTCCCGTCGGGCGAGAAGACCTCGCCGAGCTGGCCCGCGGCGCCGCCGTGCCCCTGGGGGAAGGGCAGGTGCAGGGTCTCGGCGTGGCGGCGGTTCATCCGTTCGTAGGTGCCGTCCGGGCCGATCAGCAGGAGCCCGACGTTCACGGTCTCGAAGATCGCCTCGAGGCGCTCCTCGTTCTCCTGCTGCTCGGTGACGTCGAGGATCTGGGAGATGAAGTGCAGCGGCTCGCCCTCCTCGTCGCGGAGCAGCGCGACCGAGAGGTCGCCCCACACCACGCGGCCGTCGCGGTGCACGTAGCGCTTGCGGATCCGGTAGGAGTCGACCTCGCCGTCCAGCGCTTGGCGGTAGTGGGCGAGGTCGGTGTCGAGGTCGTCGGGGTGCGTCAGCTCCTGGAAGCCGCGCCGGACCAGCTCCTCCTCGTCGTAGCCGAGCATCTCGCACAGCGCCCGGTTCACCATCCGCAGCTGGCCGTCGGGGGCGACGACGGTCATGCCGATCGGCGAGTGGTGCAGCATCAGTCGCCACAGGTCCATCCGGGGCCCACCTCCTCACCTTGCTCACCTTGGCTATCGGCACGACACCCCCGACGATGGAGGAGTGTCCCGCATCATCTCGCTCCTGGCCGCGTTCGTCCTGCTGTTCGCACCGACGCCGGCCGATGCCGCTCCAGCGGCCCAGGACTGGGTGGTGAAGGCGCAGAAGCGGTTGAACGCGCTGCACTGCTCCGCCGGCGCCCCGACGGGCAGGGTCGGTGCGCACACCCGGTCGGCCGTGGTGCGCTTCCAGTCCCGGATGGGCCTGGCCCAGGACGGGCACCTGACCGCCCGCACCCGCCGGGCGCTGCACGCCGCCGACGCCCCGCGCTGCGACCGCAGGCCGGTCCCGGCCGGGTCCGGGCAGGGGCGCCGCATCGTGATCTCCCAGAAGCAGAACTGGGTGTGGCTGGTCGACCCGCGCGGGCGCACGGTCGCCCAGGGCGGGATGGCCGACAACACCGACGTGCTCTCGCGCGGCTCGTACGCCGTGGGCTCCTACTGTGGCCGCGCGGCCCGGATCAAGCTCAACCAGTCGACCAACGGCAACGTGTGGCTCGACAACTTCGTCCGCTTCGCGCCGTGCGGCATCGGCTTCCACCGCATCCCGCGCTCGAAGTCCACCGGCCACCAGATCCACGCCGACTGGATCCTCGGCACCGACCTGGCGCAGTCGCACGGCTGCATCCGGCTCTCGCGCGCCCTGTCGCTCAAGGTCTGGCGGTTCACCACCCGCCCGACGTCGGTCCGCGTCGTCTGAGCGCCGTGCTCAGGTGATCTCCGGGAGCTCTTGGGCGGAGCCGAGCAGCGCCCGGAACGGGTCTCCGCGCTCGGCCAACCGGTCGAGCACGGTGCGGATCGTCCAGCGGTCCGGACGCAGGTCCTGGTCGTCGAGCTCGTCCCAGGCGATGGGCACCGAAACCGGCGCGCCGGGCGCCGGGCGGGGTGAGTACGGCGCCACGAGCGTCTTGTTGATCGCGTTCTGCGTGTAGTCCAGGCGAGCCAGGCCACCGCGCGCCTTGACCTCCCACTTCCAGCTGACCAGGTCCGGGACCACCTTCCCGACCGTCCTCGACAGCGTCTCCACCCAGGCCCGCGTGTCGTCGAAGGTGTAGCCGGCCACGATCGGGACCCAGACCTGGATGCCGCGGCGGCCGGTCACCTTCGCCCGCGCGGTGACGCCGAGGTGCTCCAGCGCCGTGCGGTGCAGGCGGGCGAGCGTCAGCAGCTCCTCCCAGGTGGTCCGCTCCCCGGGGTCCAGGTCGACGAGGGCGTAGGTCGGCTCGTGCGGCCGCTCCGCACGCGAGGTCCACGGGTGCCACTCCAGCGCACCGAAGTTGGCCGCCCACACCAGCGCCGCCGGCTCGTCGGGCACGACGTACGCCGTGGTCTCCCCCTCCTCGGCGTCCGGGTTCTCCCAGCACCGCAGCCACTCCGGAGCGTGGTCCGGGCGCTGCTTGTGCCAGAAGCCCAGCCCCTCGACCCCGTCCGGGTAGCGGTGCATGTTCAGGGGCCGACCCTCGAGGTAGGGCAGCGCGAACGGAGCGATCCGCGCGGCGTAGGCCAGCAGCTCGCGCTTGGTGATCGGCGCCTCGCCGTGGGCGCCGGGGAACAGCACCTTGTCGAGGTTGGTGACCTTCAGCCGCCGCCCGAAGACCTCCCACGTGCCCTGCTTGCCCAGGGAGCCGAGCTCGTCGATGGCCTCGTCCGGGAGAGGCTCGGGCTCCAGCGACACGCTGGCCTCCGCCGCGGGCGCGTCCGAGCGCCAGAGCCGGGCCGGGTCGGCCTTCACCTCCTCGTTGGTCCGGCCGCTGAGGACCGAGTGCGGGTGCTCCTCGGGGTCCCACCCCTCGACCGCGTGCTCGTCGTTCTTGTGCAGCAGCATCCACTCCTTGCCATCGGGGTCGTCACCCCTCCTCACCAGGACGAGCCGGCCGCGCAGCTTCTCGCCGTGCACCTCCGCGTGCAGCTCACCGGCCCGCACCGCGGCGCCCGGGTCGTCGGTGTGCACGGGCTCCCAGGTGCCGGTGTCCCACACGACGACGTCGCCGCCGCCGTACTCCCGGGCCGGGATCACCCCCTCGAAGTGGAGGTACTCCACCGGGTGGTCCTCGACGTGCATCGCGAGCCGGCGCACCGCCGGGTCGAGCGTCGGCCCCTTCGGGACCGCCCAGCTCACCAGCACGCCGTCGATCTCGAACCGCAGGTCGTAGTGCAGGTGGCTGGCCCGGTGCCGCTGCACGACGAACCGCCGCCGACCGTCCGCCGCGGCGACCTCTCCGGCCGGCTCCGGGGTGCGCGTGAAGTCGCGCTTGCGCCGGTAGACGTCGAGCGGCTCGGACATGCCTCCCCGGTGCCCGTTGGATCGTGGGAGCACACGGCGTGTGCGACCCGGGCCGCTGGGTACCCGGCCACATGCGAGCGATGGTGTACCGCGGCCCCTACAAGATCCGGGTCGAGGAGAAGGACCGCCCGAGGATCGAGCACCCGAACGATGCGATCGTGCGGGTGCGGACGGCCGCGATCTGCGGATCCGACCTGCACCTCTACCACGGGATGATGCCGGACACCCGGGTCGGCCACACGTTCGGCCACGAGTTCGTCGGGGTCGTCGACGAGGTCGGCCCCTCCGTGCAGCACCTGCGTGTCGGCGACCGGGTGATGGTGCCGTTCAACGTGTTCTGCGGGACCTGCTTCTTCTGCTCCCGCGGCCTCTACTCCAACTGCCACAACGTCAACCCGAACGCCACGGCCGTCGGCGGCATCTACGGCTACTCCCACACCTGCGGCGGGTACGACGGCGGTCAGGCGGAGTACGTCCGCGTGCCGTTCGCCGACGTGGGACCGAGCGTGATCCCGGACTGGCTCTCCGAGGAGGACGCCGTCCTGTGCACCGACGCGCTGGCCACGGGCTACTTCGGCGCCCAGCTCGGCGACATCAGCGAGGGCGACGTCGTCGTGGTGTTCGGCGCCGGCCCGGTGGGGCTCTACGCGGCCCGGTCGGCCTGGCTGATGGGCGCGGGCCGGGTGATCGTCGTCGACCACCTCGAGCACCGGCTGGAGAAGGCGCGCTCCTACGCCTTCGCCGAGACGATCGACTTCACCGACGTCGAGGACGTCGTGGTGGAGCTGAAGAAGCAGACCGACTGGCTCGGCGCCGACGTCGCGGTGGACGCGGTCGGCGCGGAGGCCGACGGCAACCTGCTCATGCACGCGACCTCGGCCAAGTTCAAGCTCCAGGGCGGCTCCCCGATCGCCCTGAACTGGGCGATCGACAGCGTCCGCAAGGGCGCCACGATCTCGGTGATGGGTGCCTACGGCCCGATGTTCAGCGCCGTGAAGTACGGCGACGCCATGAACAAGGGGCTGACCCTGAATGCCAACCAGTGCCCGGTCAAGCGGCAGTGGCCCCGCCTGCTCGAGCACATCCGCAACGGCCACCTCGAGCCCAGCGAGATCGTCACCCACCGGATCCCGCTGGAGGACATCGCGGAGGGCTACCACCTGTTCTCGGCCAAGCGTGACGGCATCATCAAGCCGCTCGTGACCGTGGCCGCGTGAGAGGAGCACGATGACCACCGTCGAGCACCACCCGCAGGCCCACGGGCCGTACGTCGCCCGCAAGCCGCCCCTGCCGGAGAGCACCGAGGAGCTGCGCGCCCGCATCCCCGGGTGGGGCGCCGACCTCGACCCGACCGACCGGCCGGCGGTCCCCCGCGAGCGCCCGCTGGTCCCCGAGACCGCCCACTGGGACTTCCCCGAGGCTCAGCCCGAGCTGAGGCCGCGGGAGCGGTCGATCGAGCACCCGGTGCTGCCGCCGGTCTTCGGCACCACGTGCCCGACGCGCGGGCTGTCCGGGGTGATGCGCCGCGCGGCGTACCGCCGGTGGAGCGAGGCGCGCGCGGCCCACTGGGTCGTGCTGCTCGCCGCCGACCGGGTCGACGCCTGTGAGAGCGCCCTGCGGGAGCGTCCCCTCCTGGTCGCGCCCTGGGTGGTCGCCGGGGCGGCGCTCGCGGTCGCGGTCCGCCGCGGCGTGCGCGCGGCTACCAGCTGATCTCGATCTCCAGCTCGTTCTCCTCGCCCACCTCGACCTCGACCGAGAGCTCCACCTCGTCGGGGACGGCGACGGTGATCCGGCGGCCGTCCGTGTCCAGCTCGATCTGGTTGTTGCGGGCGAGCACGTCGGCGATGGCGCGCAGCCGGGCGGCGGCGTCCTCGCGCGACATCCGGCGGTTGTCCTCGGTCTCGAACAGGTCCATGGCCCGAGGTTAGCGGGCGGGGTGGGCGGCCTCAGCCGCCGCCCAGACCCGCGTCCCGTGCGCGGATGATCGCCTCGGCCCGGTCGGTGGCCTGGAGCTTGGCCAGGATGTTGGAGACGTTGTTGCGGACCGTCTTGGGTGCGAGGAAGAGCGCGGAGGCGATCTGCGCGTTGTTCCTCCCCGCCGCGATCAGGTCGAGGATCTCCAGCTCACGCTCGGTGAGCTGGGGGAAGGCCGAGCGGTCGGGCGTCGCCGAGCCGGAGAGCAGGTCGGCGATGCGGACGGCGAGCGAGGACCCGAAGACCAGGCCGCCCGCGTGCACGGTCGAGATCGCGCGGGCCACCTCCTCCTGGCTGGCGCCCTTGACCAGGTAGCCCCGGGCACCAGCGCGCATCGCGGCGAGCACCGTGCCGTCCTCCTCCCCCATCGTGAAGACGAGGACGCGCACGGCCGGCATCGACTCGGCCAGTGCGCGGGTGGCGTCGATGCCGTTCATCCGCGGCATCTGCAGGTCCATCACGACGACGTCGGGCACGAGCTCGGTGGTCATCTCGACCGCGTCGGCGCCGTCACCGGCGGTGCCGACCACGTCGACGTCGGGCTGGGTGGCCAGGAGCGAGGCGAGACCGTCACGGAAGACGGGGTGGTCGTCGGCGATGAGGACGCGGATCGGCTCGGTCATGAGACCTCCAGGGTCGTCGGGGTCACCGGCAGCCAGGCCCGCACGCGGGTGCCGCCGCCGGCGGGGCAGGTGATCTCGCTGCGCCCGCCCAGCTCCTCGGCCCGCTCGCGGATGGAGCGCAGGCCGACCCCGGCCACGACGTCCGCGTCGATCCCGGTGCCGTCGTCGGAGACCTCGACCAGCAGGTCGTGCCGGCTGCCGACCAGCCGGACCTCGGCGT
>JAEZKN010000369.1 GCA_023415395.1 Actinomycetes bacterium | reverse complement strand
GTGCTGACCCGCAACAGCGACGCCGCCGACGAGTTCCTCGGCTACGGCCCCGACGTGTACGTCGAGCAGCCCGCCGAGCTCCGCGACGAGGTCGTCCGCCGGCTCACGGCGGTCGTCGAGGCCGCGGAGGTCGCCTCATGAGCGTCAGCGGCGCCTCGGGCGCACCGGCTCAGGTCGCCCGCCTGCTCACGCTGGTGCCCTACCTGCACTCCCACGGCCAGGTCCGCCTCGAGGAGGCCGCGGCCGCCCTGGGCGTCCCCGCCGACCAGGTGCTGGGCGACCTCAAGGTCCTGCTCATGTGCGGCCTGCCCGGCGGCTACCCCGACGACCTGATCGACGTCGACCTGGACGCCCTCGAGGGGCCCGAGGCCGACGGCGTCATCCGGGTGTCCAACGCCGACTACCTGGCCCGGCCACTGCGGCTCAGCCCGACCGAGGCCACCGCGATCATCGTCGCCCTGCGGGCGCTGCGCGGCGGCGCCAACGACGAGACCCGCGAGATCGTCGACCGCGCGCTGGCCAAGCTCGAGGCGGCCGCCGCCGAGGGCTCGGCCGCCACCCTGATCGACCCGGGGGAGGAGCCGCGCGGGCGCGACCTGGCCCAGCTCGAGGCCGACCTCCACGACGCGGTCGCCCGCCAGCGACAGGTCCGGCTCACCTACTTCGCCCCCAGCCGGGACGAGCAGTCCGAGCGGACCGTCGACCCGCGCGGCATCGTCGCCGCCGAGGGCTTCACCTACCTCGACGCCTGGTGCCACACCGCCGGCGGGCCGCGGCTCTTCCGCCTGGACCGGATCCAGGCGGCCGAGGTGCTCGACGAGCCGATGCGCACCGCCCCCGAGGCGCCACGCGACCTGGGCGAGGGTCTCTTCTCCCGGGAGAGCGGGACCACGCCGGTCACCCTGCGGCTGGCCCCCGAGGCGCGCTGGATCATCGACTACTACCCGGTCGAGGCCGTGCGGCCCCGCCGCGGCGGCGTGCTCGAGGTCGACCTCCTCGTGGCCGACGAGCGCTGGCTCCAGCGCCTGCTGCTCCGGCTGGCCCCGCACGCCCGCGTGCTCAGCCCGCCGGAGCACGACCGGATGTTCACCGACCGTGCACGAGCCGCGCTCAGCCTCTACGGCTGAACCGGCGTACCATGGAACCCGTTCGAACCACCGTCCGTGAGGATCCCCATGCTTCCGCTCATCGGCAGTCTCGGCACCACCGAGCTGCTCATCATCCTCGGCATCATCATCTTGCTGTTCGGCGCGACGAAGCTCCCGGACCTCGCCCGCGGCAGCGGCCGGGCGCTGCGCATCTTCAAGACCGAGACGAAGGGCCTCATGGACGACGACGATGACGTCGCCGACGCCCAGAAGACGCCGGAGCAGCGCGAGCTCGAGGCCAAGCAGGACGACCTCGCCCGCCGCCAGGCCGAGCTCGACGCCGAGCGGGAGCGCCTGAACCGCCCCGACAGCGCCTGACCCTCCTGCTCCCGCGTTGTCGTCCCTGAGCGGAGTCTTCGACTACTTCTCCGGCCGTCCCCACCACCCGGTGGGCGAGGACGGCCGGATGGCGCTGTCCGACCACCTGCGCGAGCTGCGCGCCCGGCTGCTGAAGTCGGCGCTCTTCCTCGTGCTCGCCTTCACGGTCGCGCTGTTCTTCTACTCCGAGCTCCTCGACCTGGTCCTCGACCCCTACAACGACGCGCGCCGCATGCTCGGGGAGTCGGTGCAGACCGAGGCCTACATCAAGGGCGCCACCGGCCCCCTGATGCTCCAGCTCAAGCTCTGCGGCATCGCGGCCATCGTGGTCTCCAGCCCCTACTGGCTCTACCAGATCTGGGCGTTCATCGTCCCCGGGCTCCACGACAACGAGAAGAAGTGGAGCCGCGTCTTCGCGGCCATCGCGGGGCCGCTGTTCATCGTCGGCGTGCTCACCGGCTACTACGTCCTCCCGCGCGGCCTCGAGGTGCTCATCGGGTTCACCCCCGACGGCCTGGCCAACCTGGTCGAGTTCAACGAGTACTTCAGCTTCCTCACCCGGATGCTGCTGGTCTTCGGCATCGCCTTCGAGATCCCGCTCTTCGTCATCATGCTCAACCTGGCCGGCGTCGTCCGGGGCAGCCAGCTGGGTCGCTACCGGCCGTGGATCATCCTCGGCACCTTCGTCTTCGCCGCCGTCGCCACCCCGTCGACCGACCCGTTCTCCATGACGATGCTCGCGCTGCCGATGCTCGTGCTCTTCCTCGTCGCCGAGGTGATCGCCCGGCTCGTGGACCGCGCCCGCGGCCGCAAGGAGGGCGACACCAGCCAGTGGGACGACGACGAGGTCTCGCCGCTGTGACCGCGCGATGACCCGGCCGATCACGCCGGTGGACCCCTTCGACCTCCCCGACTGGCTGGGGGAGGAGGACGTCACCTGGAGCACCGAGTCCGGGCTGCGCCGAGGGTACGACGTCGCCGGGACGCTCTCCAGCGACGGTCGCGAGCCGGTGGCCTGCGACCTGCTCGCCGTCGACGAGGCCTACCCGGTCCCGGTCGCCGACCAGCAGGTCCGCCACGACGCCCACCAGGCCTGGCGGCACGGCCAGGTGCTCGTGGTCGAGGTCGAGGGACGGATGACGCTCGCCGTCCCCGGCACCGGCTTCACCGCCGACCTCGTGATGGACGCGATGAGCCGCCTGGCCAAGGCGGTCGGCGCCTCGCCGGACCACTACTCCGTCCGCCTGCGGATCGGCACCTCGAGGCCCTAGTCTCGGCGCGTGGAGCCCCTGAAGCAGATCACGCTGCTCACCAACCCGACCTCCGGGAAGGGACGCGGAGCCCGCTACCGGGACGCCGCCGTGCAGCACCTGCGGGCCGCCGGCCTCGAGGTGCGCACGGTCGAGGGCCGCGACGCCGACGAGGCGCTGGACCTGGCCCGCGACAGCCTCGCCGGGGGCACGGACGCGCTCGTCCTCTGCGGCGGCGACGGCATGGTCCACCTC
>JAEZKN010000367.1 GCA_023415395.1 Actinomycetes bacterium | reverse complement strand
GACGCGCCGACTCGGCGGTTCCTGGCGGGCAAGACGCGCCGACTCGGCGGTCCCTGGCGGGCAAGTCGCGCCGAGTCGCGGTTCGTCAGGCGCCGTTGCCGGGCTGCTCGTCGGCCAGGTTGAGCTTCAGGTCCTTGCGGAGCTTGGCGACGTGGCCGGTGGCCTTGACGTTGTACTGGGCGAGGAAGACCTTGCCGTCCTCGTCGACGACGACCGTGGAGCGGATGACGCCCTCGACGAGCTTGCCGTACAGCTTCTTCTCGCCGAACGCGCCGTACTCCTTCATCACGAGCTTGTCGGGGTCGGAGAGGAGCCGGATCGTGAGGTGGTCGCGCTCGCGGAACTTGGCCAGCTTCTCCGGCTTGTCGGGGGAGATGCCGAGGACCTCGTAGCCCTCGGCCCGGAAGGAGTCGAGGGTGTCAGTGAAGTCGCACGCCTGCTTGGTGCAGCCGGGCGTCATCGCGGCGGGGTAGAAGTAGACGATGACCTTCGTGCCGAGGAAGTCGCTGAGGGCGACCTCCTCGCCGCTGTCGTCGGTGAGGGTGAACTCGGGGGCGGTGTCGCCCGGGGCGAGGCGTTCGGTCACAGGTCGTACTCCTTGTTGCGAGTCATGCGCAAGAGCGTAGAGTGGGCACGTTCTGGGTTCGCTTCCAAACTACTGGCTGAGCAGGTGAGGGCATGCACGTCCCCGACGGCTTCCTCGACGCCCCGACCTCCGCCGTCACCGGCGCGGTCGCCGTGGCGGTCGTGGGCGTGGCGCTGGTCAAGGCCCGCACCGAGCTCGACGACAAGACGGCCCCGATGGCGGGCCTGGTCGCGGCGTTCATCTTCGCCGTGCAGATGCTGAACTTCCCGGTGGGGGCCGGCACGAGCGGTCACCTGATGGGTGGTGCCCTCGCGGCCGTGCTGGTCGGGCCGTGGACCGGGATCCTGTGCGTCAGCGTCGTGCTGCTCGTCCAGTCCCTGCTCTTCGCCGACGGCGGCATCACCGCGCTCGGCACCAACGTCGTGCTGATGGCGATCACGACCGTGCTGGTCGGCTGGGTCGTCTTCCGCCTCCTCCAGCTCGTCCTGCCCAAGCGCCTGTCCCTGGTGTCGGTCCAGGCAGGCGTCGCGGCGTTCGCGTCGGTCCCGGCGGCCGCGCTGGTCTTCGTGCTGCTCTACGCCTTCGGGGGTACGGCGGACATCCCCCTCGACACCCTGGTCACCGCGATGTTCGGCGTGCACACCCTCATCGGCATCGGCGAGGGCGTGATCACCGGCCTCGCGGTCGGCGCGATCATCGCCGTCCGCCCCGACCTCGTCCACGGCGCCCGCCCGGTCCTCGCCCAGCGCGAGCTCCTCATCAAGAAGTCGGTCACCGCGTGAAGACCTCCACCAAGTGGGTGTTCCTCGGCATCGCGGTCGTCGCGCTGATCCTCGCCGGCCTCGTGAGCCGCTACGCCTCCAGCCACCCCGACGGGCTCACCAAGGTCTCGGAGGACAAGGGCTTCGCCCACACCGAGAAGCCCCGCGACGCGCTGCTCGGCGACTACGGCAGCGTGACCGGGATGATCGGCGTGCTGGTCGTCCTCGGTGCCGCCGGTGGGGTGGCCTACGTCGTCCGCCGGCGCCGCACGCACGGCGAGTAGTCGCGCCATGGGCGCCGGGCACGGGCACAAGCTGCACTTCCACGGGCACTCGCCCGTCCACCGGGCCCCGGCGCACCTGAAGGTGCTGGCGCTGCTGGCCTTCGCCATCGTCGTGGTCGCGACGCCGCGCGACGCCTACCTCGCCTTCGCCGGGTACGCCGCCCTGCTCGCCGTCGTCATCGGCGTGAGTCGCGTGCCGCCGACGTACCTCCTCAAGCGGACGGTCGTCGAGGTCCCGTTCGTGGTCTTCGCGGTGCTGCTGCCCTTCGTCGCGACGGGGCCGCAGACCGAGGTGCTCGGGGTCAGCGTGAGCGAGCACGGGCTCGAGGCCGGCGTCGCGCTGCTGATCAAGGGGACTCTGGGCGTGCTGGCCAGCCTCACGCTCGCCGCCACCACGGAGCCGCAGGACCTGCTGCTCGGCCTGGAGCGGCTGCGCATGCCCCAGCAGCTGGTGCAGATCATGGCGTTCATGATCCGCTACCTCGACGTCGTCACCGACGAGATGCACCGGATGAAGGTCGCGCGGGAGTCCCGCGGCTTCTCCGCGCGGAACCCGCGGCACTGGCCGGTGCTCGCCCGCTCGGCGGGTGCGCTGTTCATCCGGTCCTACGAGCGCGGCGAGCGGGTGCACCTGGCGATGCTGTCGCGCGGCTACACCGGCAAGATGCCCCGGTGATGGTTCCGGTGATGGTCCCGTGAGCACCCCCGTCCTCGACGTCCGCGGGCTGGCCTACGCCTACCCCGACGGTCACCAGGCGCTCTTCGGCGTCGACCTGCACGTGCACCGCGGCGAGCGGGTCGCGCTGCTCGGCCCCAACGGCGCCGGCAAGACGACACTCGTGCTCCACCTCAACGGCATCCACACCGCGGGCGCCGGCAGCGTCAGCGTGAGCGGCCTGCCGGTCGAGAAGGCCAACCTGGCCGAGATCCGCCGCCGCGTCGGCGTCGTCTTCCAGGACCCCGACGACCAACTCTTCATGGGCACCGTCCGCGCCGACGTCGGCTTCGGCCCGGCCAACCTCGGCATCAAGGGCGACGAGCTCGACCGCCGGGTCATGCGCGCGCTCGAGCAGGTCGGCATGGAGGAGTACGTCGACCGCCCGCCGCACCACCTCTCCTTCGGCCAGCGCCGCCGGGTGGCGGTGGCCACCGTGCTCGCGATGGAGCCGGAGATCCTCGTGCTGGACGAGCCGTCCTCGAACCTCGACCCGGCCAGCCGGCGCGAGCTCGCCGACATCCTGCGCTCCCTCGACGTGACCGTCCTGATGGTCACCCACGACCTGCCCTACGCCCTCGAGCTGTGCCCGCGCTCGGTCGTCCTGAGCGGCGGCACCGTGGTCGCGGACGGTACGACGTACGACGTGCTGACCGACGAGGCGCTGATGCGCGAGCACCGGCTCGAGCTGCCGTTCGGGTTCGACCCGCGGACGGCCATGCCCCGCCCCTGACCGGGGTACGGGCACGTTGGTAGCCTCAACCGTCGTCGAGAACGAGGAGCACCCCGTGAGCCAGGACCAGTCGCTGTCTGCTCTGGAGCGTGAGATCGAGGAGACCAGGGAGAACCTGGCCGCCACGATCGACCAGCTCCTCTACCGGGTGCACCCCAAGACGATCGCCTCGCGCGAGGTGAGCAGCATCAAGGCGCACTTCGTCGACTCCGAGACCGGGCAGCCCCGCACCGACAACATCCTCAAGACGCTGGGTGTCGTCGTCGGTGTCGTGGGCTTCTTCGTCGTGGTGCGCAAGGTGGTCAGCTGAGCCGATGGGTGAGAAGACCCCCATCAAGATGCTCCACGACCGGATCCTGGTCGAGGTGGACCGCGACGCGGGCGAGCGCCGGTCCTCCGGCGGCATCGTGATCCCCGCGACCGCCGCGATGGGCGCGCGCCGCCTCACCTGGGCCAAGGTCGTCGGCACCGGCCCCAGCGCCCGCGCCGTCCAGCCCGGCGACCGGGTGCTGTTCGACCTCGAGGACAAGGC
>JAEZKN010000333.1 GCA_023415395.1 Actinomycetes bacterium | reverse complement strand
CCCTGCTCGACCGCCTCCGGGAGCGGAACGGGCAGACGCTCGGCGAGCTCTGCGCCGGGCTCGACATGGCCCGGCAGTCGGTGAGCAAGCACCTCGCCGTGCTGGAGTCGGCCGGCGTGGTCACGGTTCGGTGGCAGGGCCGGGAGAAGCTCCACCACCTCGACGCGGCGCCCATCGCCGACATCGCCGAGCGCTGGCTGTCGCGCTACGACCGCCGGCGTGCCGAGGCGCTCGCTGACCTCAGGACCGCCCTGGAAGGGACCCGACCCGTGGCTGACTTCGTCTACACCACCTACATCCGCACCACCCCCGAGCAGCTCTGGCAGGCGCTCACCGACCCCGCCTTCACGTGCCGCTACTGGGGAGTCGAGCTCGTCTCCGACTGGGCAGTCGGCAGCACCGTCACCTGGTCCTTCGCCGGAGCGACCATGGCCGAGCCCGAGCAGGTCGTGCTCGAGTCCGACCCGCCGCGACGCCTCGCCTACCGGTGGCACGCGATCACCGACGACTTCGGCCGCGCCATCGACGCCGACCCTGCCGAGCTGGCCGCGCTCGCGGCGGAGCCGCTCTCGACGGTGACCTTCGAGATCGAGGAGCGGGGCGAGATGGTCCGGCTGACCGTCACCCACGGCGGCTTCGAGGAGGGCAGCCGGCTGCGCGAGGGGATCAGTGTCGGCTGGCCGGAGATCGTGTCCAGCCTCAAGTCGCTGCTGGAGACGGGGGAGCCGTTGCCCGCGTGAGGTGGCGCCGGCTCGGGTACGTCGAGGCATGAGCTACCCCCTGAGCCGGCTCCTGTCCACGGCGACCGCGGCCTACGGCGGCTACGCGCTCACCCAGCCCGCGCACCTGTGGCAGGTGCTGCGGGCCGACCGCAAGGAGCGCGCGGGGCTCGAGCTGCTGGCCCGGACCTACGGCGTGCGCGACCTGGCGATCAGCGGCCTCGCGGTGTTCGGCCGGCGCCCGGGCACCGTGCGGACCGCGATGCTCCTGCGCATCGCCATGGACCTCGGCGACTGCGCCGTGCTGACGGCTCGCACCGACGACACCGAGGTCCGGCAGAAGGTCGCCGCGATCACCCTCGGCTGGGCCGGCCTCAACGCGCTGGCCCTGGCGGTCGACAGCCGCCGGGCCGGTGGCTGACGTCCGCGTCGGGATCTCCGGCTGGACCTACGCCGGCTGGCGCGGCGACTTCTACCCGCGCGGTCTCCCGCAGCGCCGTGAGCTGGCCTACGCCGCCGAGCGGCTCGGCAGCGTCGAGATCAACGGCTCGTTCTACTCCCTCCAGCGGCCCTCGTCCTACCGCTCCTGGCGCGAGCAGGTGCCCGAGGACTTCTGCTTCGCGGTCAAGGGCGGCCGCTTCGTCACCCACCTCAAGCGGCTGCGCGACGTCGAGACCCCGCTGGCCAACTTCTTCGCCTCCGGTGTGCTCGAGCTCGGCCCGACGCTCGGCCCCTTCCTGTGGCAGCTCCCCGAGCGGCTGGAGTACGACGCCGCGCTGCTCGCCGACTTCTTCGACCTGCTGCCCCGCACCGTCGGCGAGGTCGCCGTGCTCGCGCGCCAGCACGACGCCAAGGTGCCCGAGGACCGCGCCTCCGCCCGGGCGCCGCGCGGGCTGGCGGGGGAGCGGGTCCGCCACGCGCTGGAGTTCCGCAGCGCGACGTACTGCACCGACGAGGCGTTCGCGCTGCTGCGCGAGCACGACATCGCCTGCGTGGTCGCCGACAGTGCCGGGCGCTGGCCGATGGCCGAGGCGGTCACCAGCGACCTGGTCTACGTCCGCCTGCACGGCGACACCGAGCTCTACACCAGCGGCTACTCCGACGCGTCCCTCGACCGGTGGGCCGAGCGGTGCCGCGGCTGGGTGGAGCAGGACGGCGTGGCCCAGGTGCTCGTCTACTTCGACAACGACGCCAAGGGGTTCGCTCCCCACGACGCGACCCGCCTCCAGCAGCGCCTCCAGCAGCTCCTGCCGGGCGGGTGAGGCAAGGCTCGGCTTCGTTGCGCCGCGGGAAGGAGCGGAGGAGGATGGGCGTTACTTGAATCATTCAAGTTAGGACACCCTGTTCACCGATCTCGAGGAGATGCCGATGACCGAGCACACCCGTACCACCCCCGACCTGGCCACGACGCCCGAGATCGCCGCTGCCGCCGCCCAGTTCCTGACCCCGGTCGTGCTCGACCTCGAGGCCCTGGTCGTCAACGGCAAGCAGGCGCACTGGCACGTCCGGGGCGGCAGCTTCATCGGCGTGCACGAGCTGCTCGACGACGTCGTCGCCCACGCGCAGGAGTACGCCGACACCGCGGCCGAGCGCGTGGTCGCCCTGGGCCTCCCGCTGGACTCGCGACTGAAGACCGTGGCCGCGAAGAGCACGCTCCCCGAGCTGCCCGACGGCTTCTCGCAGTGGCCCGAGACGGTGGCGGCGGTCGTCGCGCAGCTCGACGCCGCGCTGGTCACCGTCCGCGCCGCTGTCGCCGGGCTCGACGACATCGACCTCTCCAGCCAGGACGTCGCGATCGAGATCGAGCGCGGCCTGACCAAGGACCGCTGGCTGCTTCAGGCGCACATCGCCGGCTGACCCGTCCGCGTGGCGGGACTCTCAGTGCGAGATAGGTAAGGCTACCCTTACACTCGTTCCATGAGGTCCCGCCGCCGTACCGGTCCGCTCACCCACGTCCTCGTCGCCGGCGACGTGGCCGAGCTGGACTCCGTCCGGGGCCTGCTCGCCCTGCTTCCCGACGACGCCTACGGCCTGGTGCTCCTCGAGGCCGCTGCCGGGGAGCCCGTGCCGGAGGTGCTCCGACCCGCCCGGGTCGCCCTCACCGTCCTCGTGCGCGACCGGACCGACGCGCCCGGCGCCCGTCTGAGCGCGGCCGCCGCCGCCTGGGCGGAGGAGTGGGTCGTCGAGGAGCACGACCCCGCCCGCGACGTCTCCGTCTGGGTCGGCGCCACCGTCACGTGGGACTCCGCCCCCGTCCAGGGCCAGCTCGAGCGCCTCTGAGTCGCGGCCGATAGGCTCGCCGCCCTCGGGGCGGTAGCTCAGTCGGTCAGAGCAGAGGACTCATAATCCTTGGGTCGTGGGTTCGAGCCCCACCCGCCCTACCAGTCGCGCTACCAGTCGCCCTATCCGTCGACGCGTCACCGAGCCGCCCGCGACCGGCTGGCCCCGTCAGGCCCCCGAGTCGGGCTCGGCCCGCCGGTCGCTGAGGGGAAGCAGCAGCACCGGGCAGGGGCACTCGTGGATCGCGACCCGGGCGGTCAGGCCGAGCCGCATGCCGACCCCGGGCGTGCGCGGGTTCTGCTCGAGCACGAGCACC
>JAEZKN010000280.1 GCA_023415395.1 Actinomycetes bacterium | reverse complement strand
CTATTGCGGCACGACCGCTGCGGTGTGCATGCCGACGCCGAGGGCGACCGCTGCGTGCAGATCCTCGACGTTGTCGACGTCGCGGCGCACCGTCGGCGGTACGTCGGTCAGCTCCGCGGCGCCCGCGGCGAGGTGGGCATCGCGAGACCCCGGGCCGAACCGAGGATCGAACTCGGCGTACCCCGCGGCGTAGAGCGTGGTGCCGGTTCCGGCGGCGTCCGGTACGAACGCCGGTCGCGGCAGCGGCAGCCGTGCGAGCGTGGCGTCGAGGTCCTCTGCCCGCAGCGCCGGCAGATCCGCGCAGAGTGCGACCGGAGCCAGGTCCGGCCAGCGCCGCCGCGCCTCGGCCGCGGCCTGGCGCAGCGTGCCGTTGAGGTCGTCGGCGACGCCGTCGGGGATCGCGGAGGCGCCGAGCGCGGACAGGTGGGCAGAGAACTCGGCGTCGTCGGTGACCACCAGCACCCGCCCGACCAGGTCGGCGTCGAGACAGGCGGCCACCGTGTCGAGTGCGAACGCCTCCGCCAGGGCACGTCGGTCGGCCACGCCGCGCAGGCGGGACTTGCCGACGGAGGGCGGCTTGACGGGGACCAGGAGGACGAAGCGGGACACGGGCATCGTGGACGATCCTGTCAGGTCGGTGACCGAGTAGCCTGCGGACGTGGTCGTTCGCAAGATGCAGGAGAAGCGGAGCTGGGCGTGGCGGATCGCCGAGCCCATCGTCCGGGGTGCGCTCGTGTCGACCACCACGCACGAGTGGGTCGGGGGCGAGAACATCCCCGCGACCGGGGGCTGCATCGTCGTGCTCAACCACGTGTCCCACGTGGACCCGCTCACGGCAGCCCACCTCGTCTACGACCACGGCCGGCTGCCGCACTACCTGGCCAAGTCGAGCCTGTTCAGGAACAAGGCGCTCGGGGCGTTCATGCGCGCCGCCGGCCAGATCCCGGTCGAGCGGCTGAGCCGCAACGCGGCCGGCGCGTTCGACGCCGCGGTGCAGGCGGTCCACGACGGCAAGTGCGTCGTCGTCTACCCCGAGGGCACGATCACGCGCGACCCCGACGGCTGGCCGATGACCGGCAAGTCCGGTGCGGCCCGGATCGCACTCGAGACCGGCTGCCCGGTGATCCCGGTCGGCCAGTGGGGAGCCCAGCGGCTGCTCGCGCCGTACGCGAAGAAGCCGGACCTCTTCCCGCGCAAGCCGATCACGATGGTCGTCGGCACGCCGGTGCCGCTCGACGACCTGCGGGCCCAGGGCCGCTCGGTCGCGACCATCAACGAGGCGACCGACCGGATCATGGCGGCGATCACCACGCTGGTCGAGCAGGTGCGGGGCGAGACCGCGCCCGCCGAGCGGTTCGACATGAAGAAGGCCGGCGTCCGCCCGACCGGCAACCCCCACAAGAAGGATGGTCGATGAGCAGGGTCGCGGTCTTCGGTGCCGGGTCGTGGGGCACGGCCTTCTCGATCGTGCTCGCCGACGCCGGCAACGACGTGACGATCTGGGCGCGCCGCGAGGAGGTCGCCGAGAGCATCAACGACCAGCGGGAGAACGCGGAGTACCTCCCCGCGATCGAGCTGCCGCCGCAGATCACCGCGACCCACGACGTCGAGAAGGCCGCCCACGGCGCCGACATCGTCGTGCTGGCCACGCCCTCGCAGTCGCTGCGGGACAACCTGGTCGAGTGGGCGCCGTACGTCGAGCAGGACGCCGTGCTCGTCTCGTTGATGAAGGGCGTGGAGCTGGGCACGCTCGAGCGGATGAGCCAGGTGATCGCGGAGGTCACCGGCGCCGGCCCGGACCGGATCGCGGTCGTCAGCGGCCCCAACCTGGCCAAGGAGATCGCCAAGCGGGAGCCGGCCGCCTCGGTGGTCGCGTGCGCCGACGAGGACGTCGCCCGGCGGATCCAGCGGCGCATCCATTCACCGGCGTTCCGGCCCTACACCAGCCCGGACGTGCTGGGCTGCGAGCTCGGCGGGGCCTACAAGAACGTCGTCGCGCTGTCGGTGGGCATGGCCGTGGGCCTGGGCTTCGGCGACAACACGACCGCCTCGGTGATCACCCGCGGCCTCGCCGAGACCGCTCGCCTGGCCACCGCGCTGGGCGCCAACCCCCTGACGCTGATGGGCCTCGCGGGCCTGGGCGACCTGGTCGCGACCTGCTCGTCGCCGCTCTCGCGCAACCGCACCTTCGGCGAGAAGCTCGGTCAGGGCATGACGACCGACCAGATCCTCGCGCAGACCCGGCAGGTCGCCGAGGGCGCGAAGTCCTGCTCGTCGTTGCTCGCGCTCGCCGACCGCACCGGCGTGGACGCGCCGATCGCGCACCACGTCGACGCGGTCGTCGCCGGCAGGATGACCGCGCCGGAGATGATGGACGCCTTCATCGCGCGGGAGACGAAGGCCGAGACCGACTAGGCCTCCCGGTCTAGGCGATCACACCGTCGAGCGCGGCCGACAGGTCGTCCCAGAGGTCGTCGACGTCCTCGACGCCCACCGACAGCCGCACCAGGCCGTCCGGGATCGTCGCGGGCTCCGCGGCCCAGCGGCGCCGGCGCTCGAAGGTCGACTCCACGCCTCCCAGCGAGGTCGCGTGCACCCACAGTCGCGTCGTGCGGACGAGCAGGTCGCCGGCCATCTCGCCACCCGCCAGCACGACCGACACGATCGCGCCGAAGCCGGGGTAGCGGACCTCGGCCACCGCCGGGTGCCCCGCCAGACGGCGGACCAGCTCGGTGGCGTTGGCCTGGGCCCGCTCCACCCGCAGGTGCAGGGTGCGCAGCCCGCGCAGCGCCAGCCACGCCTCGAAGGTCCCGGGCGTCGAGCCCAGCAGGTCGCGCCGGCCCTTGAGGACGCCGTGCAGCTGGTCGTCGGCGGTGACGACCGCGCCCATGAGCACGTCGCTGTGGCCGGCCAGGAACTTGGTCACCGAGTGGACGACGATGTCGGCGCCCAGGCTCAGCGGCTGCTGGAGCAGGGGAGTGGCGAAGGTGTTGTCCACCACGACGTACGCCCCCGCATCGTGCGCCGCCGCGGAGATGGCCGCGATGTCGGCGACCTCCAGCGCGGGGTTGGTCGGGGACTCGAACCACACCAGCGCGGCGTCCTCGCACGCCGCCGCGACCTCGTCGGTGTCGGTGACGTCGACCAGCTTGGTGCGGATCCGGCCGCGGCTCTCGAGGTCGCCGAGCTGGAGCAGCGTGCCGGTGTAGGAGTGCGCGGGCGCGACCACGAGCCCGTCGTGACCCACGAGGTCCAGCACGGTCGTCACCGCGGCCATGCCGGAGGAGAAGGCGAGCGCCCGGCCGCCCTCGAGCGCCCCCAGTGCGTCCTCGAACGCCCCCCAGGTGGGGTTGCCGTAGCGGCCGTACTCCAGGTCGCCGCTCGCCCCGTAGGTCGACGCCATCGTGATCGGCACGTTGAGGGGCTGGTCCGGCTCGTGCGGCGGGCGTCCGGCGGTGACGGCGACGGTGGCGGGCTTCATGCGATCGACTCTAGGGCGGATAGGGTCGGTGCCGATGAACGAGCCCAAGACCAAGCCCCGCGTCGCCGTCGTCTTCGGCGGGAAGTCGAGCGAGCACGCCATCTCGTGCGTGACGGCCGGGAGCGTGCTGAGCGCCATCGACCGCGAGCGGTACGACGTGGTGCCGATCGGCATCGCCACCGACGGACGCTGGGTGCTGGAGTCCGGCGACCCGGAGCGGCTCCGTATCACCGGGCCGGACCAGCTGCCGGCCGTCGACGGCGACCGCGCGACGATCGCGCTCGCGCCGGAGGCGAGCTCCACCGGCCTGGTCGTCACCGAGCCGGCGCAGCCGCCGCGGGCGCTGGGCGACGTCGACGTGGTCTTCCCGCTGCTGCACGGCCCGTGGGGCGAGGACGGGACCATCCAGGGCATGCTCGAGATGGCCGGCGTGCGCTACGTCGGCGCCGGCGTGCTGGCGTCCGCGGTCAGCATGGACAAGGCCTACATGAAGGTCGTGCTCGCCGCGGCCGGCCTGCCGGTGCTCCCGTCGTTCGCGGTCACGGCGCGCGAGTGGGAGAAGGACGCGGCCGGTGTCCGCGACCGCGCCGCCGAGCTCGGCTACCCGCTGTTCGTGAAGCCCGCCCGTGGCGGCTCCAGCATCGGCATCTCCAAGGCCCACGACGCCTCCGAGCTCGACGGGTCGATCGAGGAGGCGCTGCGCTACGACGCCAAGGTCCTCGTCGAGGCGTACGCCGCCGACGGCCGCGAGGTCGAGTGCGGTGTCCTCCAGGCCCTCGACGGCACACCGGAGACCAGCGTGCCCGCGGAGATCCGGATCTCCAGCGAGCACGAGTTCTACGACTTCGCGGCCAAGTACCTTCCCGAGGAGCACACCGAGCTCGACATCCCCGCCGACCTGCCCGACGAGGTCGTGGCGCGGGTGCAGGAGATGTCGGTGCGGGCGTTCGAGGCCGTCGGCTGCGAGGGCCTGGCCCGCGTCGACTTCTTCGTGCTGCCCGACGGGCGCGTGGTCGTCAACGAGATCAACACCATGCCGGGCTTCACCCCGACCTCGATGTACCCGCAGATGTGGGCCGCGTCCGGCGTCGACTACCCGGCGCTGGTGGACCGGCTGATCCGGCTCGCGCTCCAGCGCGACACCGGGCTCCGCTAGAGGCAGTCCGCCTCGACCTCGGTGTGCTCCTCGACCAGCGCGCCGAGCTCGGTGAGGATCTCGGCCTCGGGGGCGTAGTCGTCCGGCACCACGACCTGCACCCGCGGCCGGTTGCCGTCGGCGACGAACGTCGTCTCCTCGCCGCCCTCCCCGGGCACCACCCACCCGACGCCGTCGACCACCGTGCAGGGCGGCGCCTGCGTGATGTCGACGCCCGCAGCGCCGCAGGTCAGCACGATCGCGGGGTCGCCCCACGCGGCGCCGTACGCCGTGTCGCCCTCGACCTCGACGGACTCCTGCCCCAGCAGCGTGTCGGGCAGGTCGGCGACCAGCTCACGGCAGGCCTGTGCCTCGGCCTCGGACATCTCGCCGGTCTCGATCCGCGGCGGGCCGCAGGCGGTCAGTGCGAGAGCGAGCGCGCACACGGCGACGCCCCCGACCGCGAGCGACCGGGGGCGTCGGCGGACGGCGTGCGAGATCAGATGTGGACGACCGGGCAGGTCAGGGTCCGGGTGATGCCGTCGAGGTTCTGGACCTTGGAGACGACCAGCTTGCCGAGCTCGTCGACGTTGCGGGCCTCGGCCCGGACGATGACGTCGTAGGGACCCGTGACGTCCTCGGCCAGGGTCACGCCCTTGACCTGGGCGATGGCGGCGGCGACCTCGGCGGCCTTGCCGACATCGGTCTGGATCAGGATGTACGCCTGGACGACCATCGGGTCTCTCCCTCGTGCGTTCGGCGGAGTTGTCGTGCGCCAACCTACCGTGCGCCCCAGACCCCGTCATCTGGTGGGATGGGCCCATGTCCCACCGTGATGGCCGCAGCGCTGGCCTGCCCGCAGACGCCACTCTCGCCGACGTCGGCGAGTTCGGCCTGATCCGCGAGCTCGTGGGGCTCTTCCCCCAGGGCGAGCAGGTGCTCGTCGGCCCCGGCGACGACGCCGCGGTGCTGCGGGTGCGGTCGGGCCACGTGGTGGTCTCGACCGACCTGGTCGTCGAGGGCCGGCACTTCCGGCGCGACTGGGCCTCGGCGTCCGACGTGGGCCACCGCGCGGCCGCGCAGAACCTCTCCGACATCAACGCGATGGGTGGGCGGGCCACCTCGCTGACCGTCGGCCTCGCGGCGCCGTCCGACCTGCCCGCGCGGTGGGCGCTCGACTTCGCCGCCGGGTTCGCCGAGGAGTGCGCCCAGGTCGGGGCGAGCGTCGTCGGCGGCGACCTGACCGGCGCCGACCAGATCATGAT